>SLGA01000075.1 GCA_007123985.1 Balneolaceae bacterium
CTCATAATGATCCTTCAGTTTTTTGTTTTACTTTTCCTCTGATGCAGCTTCCGGGTTCACTTCTTCAACTGCCACTTCTGTTAGTTTTTGATCGGCTTCTTTCTCTTCCTTCAGAATTTCTTTTAGCAGCTTCTCAGCTTCTCTCAAACCCAGAGTTTCCGCAAACTGGCGCAAGGTTCCATACGTGGCAATTTCATAGTGCTCAATTTTTTGGGCCGCCGCTATAATTCCGGCATCACATTTTGGCCCTTTTTCACAATCTTTCATCATTTCAGTTGCCTCTTCAATCAGCCCTTCCATTGCATCACATTTTTTTGTGGATGGCTTTTTGTCAATACTTTTGAACACTCTTGCCAGGCGTGTAACCTGTTCGCGAGTCTCCTTCAGGTGGTCTGTCAGCGATAATATCAATTCCTCTGATGTGGCTAATGAGATCATTTTAGGAATGGCTTTAATCAATGCTTTTTCGGCCCATAGTATATCTTTCAATTGTTCTTCGAAAAGTTCCATCAGCTCTGATGTGGGTTCTCCATTTCTTTTGGCTTGTCCATTTGATTTTGATTGCTCTTTGGCTTGTGTATTAATTGTGGTTGGCATATCTCTTTTATGATTTTGATAAGCTGGGGAATCACTGTTTATGATCCTTATCAGGTTTGAAGGTTTTGTTCATGAGCCATAAAAACTTGGCAAAGCTATTCTCAGGTACTCATTTCTTGTTCTCATCATCATTTGAACCGCCTTTGACTGGCATCTCTTTTACTGGCGGGCCTGTTTCTTCGTAAGGATCTTCAGGATTGGGTTCTCTCTTGTCTGTATCTTCATCCTCATTTTTTTTGACAGGCCTATCTGGAAATGTTTCCGTATTGCTGTTTTTCATCTTCATCACTCATTGATTATTTGTTCTTGAGAAATTGATCTCAAATAAATCTGACCAAATGAGATGCGAATAGCATTACAAATCGCACGTTTATATTTGCATGATTTACAGATATCCTACAAAAGCTCTCCTGCCGGTTTAATTTCTTATCTGATAAATATATAAGGCCCCCGCAGAAAATATGTAATGACCAGTATAGGTAAAGGAGCCTATCTTTTTATTCAGAAGCACACCCGAATTCTGGTGAAATATTTTAAACGACAGAAAAATCCGACCACAAAAACTCGACCCTTACCCATTCTGGTTAAAAGCACCTTTCATTTTGTTTGGCTTATGCCTTTGTGTACTCATTATGAGTTATGGCAGGTTTATTCTTATGCCTCTGGCATTTGCTGCTCTTTTTTCGATGTTATTAAATCCTGTAATTCAACAATTTGAATCGTGGAGGCTCAGCCGTGTGGCAAGCATTTTTTTATCACTTTTAATTATTTCAGTGTTACTGTCCGGCTTTGTCATTTTGATAACCATTCAGGTTGTTGAATTTTCAGACAGTCTGCCGGGTATTGTGGATAAATTCAAAGTTACTTCCTACGCGGGTTTTCAATTTATTGAAGGAATCACCGGGATTACAGAAGCCAGGCAAAGTGAATATCTTAAAAGCGCATTGAACTCACTCTTTGAAACCGGCAGTGAATTTATGAGCTCATTGGCAGGTGCAACCAAAGGCACCCTTATCTTTTTGGGATTATTGCCAATCTTCATCTTTTTTATGCTCTATTACAAAGAAATGTATCAAACCTTTCTTGAAAAAACGTTCAGAAAAAGCCACAATTCAGATATTGAGATAGTGGTAAAAAGAGTACAACGGGTAACACAAAATTATTTAGCGGGTCTTTTTACTGTCATTGGAATTATGGCCATATTGAATACAATAGGCCTGCTGATCATTGGGTTGGAATATGCCATATTTTTTGGTGTATTTGCATCTTTTTTAGCCATTATACCCTTTGTCGGCTCCATTCTTGGTGCGCTTCCCGCAGTTATGTTTGCATTCCTCTTTGGTGATTCGCTTTGGTTGCCTGTGCTCGTAATCATTGTGTTCTCAACTGTGCAGCTTATTGAAAGTAGTTTCATCACTCCAAAAATTATTGGTTCAAAAGTTTCGATTAATCCGTTTGTAGCGATTATTGTTTTACTGATAGGCGGTGAAATATGGGGAATTGCCGGGATGATATTATTCATACCGCTGATTGGAATACTCAGGGTTGGTTTTTCTCAAGTTCATGAACTTAAACCGTATGGATATCTTTTGGGAAATATTATTGACTACGAAGAGAGTGAACGAAAAACAGACTGAAGCGGGATGCAACGGATTGCATTCTTCGAAAATAAAAAATATCTAACTGTACTCACCTTAAATGATTGAAGAAGTGCTGGATGATACTGTTGATCTGTTAAATGTATAAACATAAATCACCTTCATATAACGCTCATTATCGTTTTTTCTCACACATTGCAGTTGTGTAAATACTTTCACAACTGACCTGCAAGGCGCAGGACAAAGCGAGAGGCACTCAATGAGGAAAACCGGAATTGTAATTTTAATTGCAGGTTTGTTACTCACCGTCTTTACGGGATTCAGCTATGTAACTGAAGAAACTATTTTAGATATCGGTGATTTTGAAATTAATGCAGAGAGAACAAACCGCGCAGACTGGTCGCCAATGGCAGGTGTCTTAATAATGGTATTTGGCGGATTAATGATTATTTCGGGAGAAGAAAAAAAATGATACCAACACTGATCTATTTAATTCTACGATTTTTACGAAAATTCAAAGAATCTTCTAAAGTACCCATTACGGTTGCGGTAGAACCGGAAAGTACTGATCCATTATCAAACAGAATCAACTGAGAAATAAACTTTTATTCTATAATCATTTATGAAATAAAATATGAGTCCATAAAGAGAAATCAATGAACACTATTCAATTAATCATCTTATCAACTTTAATCGCAGTAGCCGGTTTTTTTGCAAACTGCAATTTCCATCCAGAGAAGGCAGAAAATGCACGTTTACATGTAATTGAATCTGAAAGAGAGGCAGGTATTACCCGCAGTATTATTCAGGGAGAGATTCAGGATTTCAGAATCGAAATGTCAGGTAAAATAATGGAAAATAACCGTTCCGTCGCCGAGATTAAAAGAAGATTACACAGAGGCGACAGGTGGTCTGTAGCTGATCTTATCAGGAAAATAAAAAACGGTGATGAATCACTACGGGTCACTCAGGAAACCAGGATTTCAGCACTTCAGTCAGAAAACCGGGAAATGAAACGAATCATAAACAATTACAGTGATTTGAGAAGACAAAATTGGGATACTTTCAAAAAAGATTATTCAAAAGACATGGAATCCCTTAGCAATTCACTGACGAGCTTCTTCGAATATTCTGATGTCACAAATACTCACAACTAAAATTCAGCACTCATGGGAAATCTGTTATACCTCGTTGCAGTCATTCTAATTATAGCCTGGGCAGTAGGATTTATTGGTTACAGCGCCGGAGGCATCATACACATCCTTTTGGTAATAGCTGTAATTGCAATTCTCTTGCAGGTAATTCAAGGCAGACGAGTAATTTAAACTATTGATAAATATATGATTTCGATAAAAATATTCACAATAACATTAGGCGCAACAGTACTTGGAGTTGCATTAGGGGTTCTGTTTGCCCCGAATAAAAGCTTTCAAACGAGACCTAAAATATTGATGACAAGCCAAGACTTTACTGATCAGTTTACAGATGGTTTTGGCGAAAAGATTAATCATCGATCTGGCTCAGCTGATCGTGTACAAATGAAACCCACAAGCCTGCTAAAAAAAGGAAAAGCCCGGGCTAAAAAGGCAGTTGCTATGATTTATTCAAAAATGCATTAACCAGACAGATTGTGTAGTCGCTTAATCAAGCATGTTGTTTACACAGATTTAATGTCTGCAAATCAAAAAACCAAAACCAAACAAACAGAAAAATGAAAACAATACGCCTTTTTGCAACTTCCATACTCTTAATATTCGCCGTTCAATCGATGGCTTTTGCACAATCATCGAATGTTATGGAAACGTTTAAAATACAATTCAATGAAACCGTTCAGCAAGTTCACCAAACAGAAATTGCAGACGAAAAACGAATAACTCTGAATGATTCATTTTCTAAAATGATCATTGCCATAGACCGTATCGAATCGCTGACAAATTTGTCTGAAGATGAAATTGCTCAGCTTCAATCCTATAGGTTGGGTATCGTTGAGAAACAGAATGAATTAAATGGTTTGGACGGATTTGATGAAGTTCTGGATGAAGATCTGGATGATTTTTCCAATTATTCACAACAATTTATCGAACAGGCCAATCGTACAATAACCATTGGTGTATCAACGCTTGTTTTGATCCTTATTTTACTGTTGATCCTATAATCTCTACTCGCCCTAAAGTTGAGTTTGTATAAGAGGAAGAGTCCCTTTCTGCAATCTGCCTGTTGACCCCTTTCAGATAGCGGAGGGGATCTCTTCATTTTCATTAATTTTATCACATTACTACACACGTTTAAAGGTAACCATTATTCCGGGATGCAGTTATATTCAGGAAGAATCCTGTAACACCAACCGAATTAAGAAAGTGATGTGATCTGATACAATGCCTTTCTGATTTTCTTGCAGATAGTTGCAGTTTTCTAACTTCATATCGTGAGATCAACTTAGCAATCTGTTAATTGAGATTCCCCAAAGAAGGCAGGTGACTAACTGGTTGCTAAATAAAACGATATCATATTAAACTCATTTTAAATTTCTGTAGCTCACACAGAATAGAGATCTGTAGATGAATTTTCCCTTGTTGCATGCCTACACACGGATTCAAGCCTATCTATAAAAAAATCCCTTGCCAAACGAATGACAAAGGATTCTTGAAAAAAGCAGACAGTGACTAAAATGATTTACAGCTTTTTTTATCTCTCAGCTTCTTTAAACCATAAGCCCCGCCTACAGTTGCTAAGATCGCTAAACCTCCATCAATAGGTGCTTGAGATGGTTTGTCAGGTGGTGGCGGGGGAACTTGCCCCATTAAAAGGTCGGGTAGGAAAATTACTGCTAAAACAATTACAAATAATGCTAATAATATCTTTTTCATGATCTCTGGTCTTTACTTTTTTTCGATTGATAAAGTTTAAACTCTCTATATGGCATATTTATCGTCAGTTTGAGTTATGAATTTATAATGAGTCTCCCCTCCTACGTTATGATGCGACTTTTCTTTTGCTGATAGGAATTTTCATACCGAACTCATGGTATTTACTTCCCATTACAAATTTGATTTAGTTTATTTTTACTTCACAATTGTCATCCTTTTATTAAGCACGGTTGTCCCAGCAGTTAATCGGTACATGTACACACCACTTGTTAAATGTTTTGCATCAAAATCTAAAGTATGTAATCCGGCTGTGCGCTGACCTTCTGCAAGAATTGCTACACGCTGTCCAAGCATATTGTATACCTCCAGGATTACATTTACACTTTCAGGCAGAGCATATTCGATAACGGTAGTTGGGTTGAACGGGTTCGGGTAGTTCTGTCTCAGGTTTATGGCCTGTGGCAGATCGTTATCTATTTCTGATGAGGCTTTTGTAGTAATTAAGAACCTGTCAGTCCCCGATCCTTTGTGCATTTGGGTTACTTCCATGCTGCAACGGTTCGTATCCGGGCTAACAATTTTCGCAGCTCCGTTTCTGATTGTAAACTCATAGCTAAACGATTCATCAATCGGCAATGTGGTGTTGGTTTCAAGGTCTGTGAAGTACAAATCATGAGTCAGCATCAGATCCAGATTCGTTGCCGTGATGGTATAGGTACCGGGTATGGTTGTCTCCAAAGCAAGTGGCACTTCAAAATTCTCATCAGGAATTGGGTAGTGCCCTATATCAAACAACGTACCGTCTGCTTTCCTTGTGGCAAGCATGGCATAATTGGCAGACATTGCCTGCATCTGGAGAGCATCTCTTCTAATCTGATCAAAAGACCCACGGTCAGAAAATGTGACCCACGCAGATCTTCTGATCTCACCAGATTTCAATTCAAATCGTATAAAGTTTTGTTGCTGTTTTTTACCAAAAAATGTAGCTGTGGCATTGCTTTTTGATGCTTCAGTAAATGTAAGTGTTGCTCCACCCCCATCATTCTGAACA
>SLGA01000213.1 GCA_007123985.1 Balneolaceae bacterium
AACAAACTCGGATTAATCTCTTCTCTTTCAAAATTCCAAGCAAAAAAAGATAGGCCGAGCCTCTCACTATTCCTCTTTCTGTGGAATCTCCAGAATTTCAGCAATAATTGGCAGATGAAACCAATATAGCTTAGCTGCAATATTGGGTATAGATTCATTGTTTTCATGTATAAAGATAATGGCTTCATGTTTATAGTATTTTAAATACTACATTACATTAATCAGGACACGTACTCCAAATCGGGCGTGAAAGAGTCCATGTGTCAACTGCGTGATCAAATCCGATGGGTTTTGTGGTTATGTTAGTAACACACCATTTAGACAAGTCTTGGTTAAATAAATAAGCCCTGTTAAACATACTATACATATCCGTTACATTTCCTGTGTTCCAGCCACCAATATCCTGGTTAAATGAAATCGCAAGTTGGAACATACCACTCATATCTATTACACTGCCGGTATCCCAGGCTCCAATATCATGATCAAATAAAGGCGCGAAGTAAAACATGTTTTGCATGTTGATCACCTTGCCGGTGTTCCAACTGCCAATTGCCTGATTGAATTGACTTGCATCCCGGAACATTTCACTCATATTAGTCACATTGCCGGTATCCCAGTGTCCGATGTCCTGATTGAAGAAATTCGCGTTGTGAAACATACTTTGCATGTTGGTCACATTGCCCGTATCCCAGCCTCCAATATCCTGATTGAATAAATTCGCATTGTAAAACATAAACGTCATGTTGGTCACATTACCTGTGTCCCAGCCGCTGATGTCCTGATTGAATATAGGTTCATTAGTGAACATGCCGGACATATCGGTAACCGGTGTTGTGCAAAGGCGTATCAGATCGGCTTCTTCGTTCCTTCGCTCGATAAGCATATTACGGTCAACCGCTTCATATTCTATACCTTCCACAATACCTGTCATCCCGAGCCGGGCATTTGGGCAGTGAATGGTAATGCCGTTGTCGGAAAGGAAAAATTCGGCCTCGAGGATGTCTGTTTCAACTCGAAACTTTATCGGCAGTGTTTGATTAGCCACAATGGCAACCTCTCCGGCTGAGCGATATTGGATCGCTTCCCAACCATTTCGAACCACGTGCACATCGGCATGGCCAAGTTTTGTTCCATCCACAGTTACCCGGATGCGGTAAGTTTGCCCGGCTTTTGCGCCGGAACGCATTGCACTCCAATTTAATATGTAATGCCCATCGCCGTTATTAATCCGAATCCTCTCAGAACCATTACCATTCGAGTCAAAGCTTGCATGGAGCTCATTGCAGGCCGGGGTTTCGCAGATTTCCACAACCGGACTGAGGTCAGGATCGAATGTGCCACTGAATTCAGCGTCATTCACCATAGGTGGTAAAAAGTAAAAACCATCTACTTTGTAGATGGAAGCATCATGCTCTCCGTTCAATGCATCTTTACCCTGAATAGTTTTAAGTGAATTTATTGAATCGGCCTCTTCTGTCGAAGTTACGTTGTCGCAGCCCATAGCCATCAGCAAAAGGATAGTTACTCCGGTCAGGTAAACTCTGGCCGTTCCATTTTTCAATATGGTGTGATCTCTCATTATTCTGTGTATTGATTTTATATTGATCGGGGCACAATCGTATTCTGTTAGCCCCGGGTTTATATTAACCGGAATAGGTACCTCTCTTTACTCATACTTAGAAAGACTAAAAGACTTTCTCAATTGTAGAATAATTGATTCATCACTAAGTATTTTACTGAATTCTAAATACCCTTTACATAATTCACAGTTTAGGCGGCCTAACCCCATTTCAGGGTACTGAAAATCTTGTACGTTCTAGCTTACATTGGTTTTTGTGAAATTATCGAAACGGTTCAATTTTTTTTCGGAAGTGTTGTGATGCTGAAATCGGCAACTTTATATACTATTACAATGGTTTCGTGTTCAGTTCTTTCAGTCTCACCCAATTTATGTTCACCTCCGTTGCAGCATTTTACATTTATTCGTAAAATAGTTGATTACCAACAACTAACTAAACCCTGCAAATTATGAGCTTAAAAAATGATTTTAAAGCATTTATCATGCGCGGAAACGTGCTGGATCTTGCTGTTGCCGTTGTAATTGGGGCAGCTTTCGGGCGAATTGTAACCTCGTTCGTAAACGATGTGTTAATGCCCCCAATCGGTCTTATGCTTGGTGGTGTGGATTTTTCTGACCTGGTGATCACCATACAGGAGGCTGCTGGGGAGACCGCTGCGGTAACCATAAATTACGGTGTTTTTATACAGACACTGATCGATTTTCTGATTATTGCTTTTGCAATCTTTATGGTGATCAAAGCATTTGAGCGAGCGAAGAAGAAAGAAGAGGCAAAACCTGCGGCACCAGCCGAGCCACCTGCCCAGGAAAAACTTCTTACAGAGATCAGAGATTTGCTGAAGGCCAAATAATGGAATAAAAAAAAGCTCCCGCTACTATTCAGTAAACGGGAGCTCTTTTCTGGCTTGATATGTCAGAATGTATTAGCGGCTGTCTTTGCCGGTATTTACAAACTGAATACATTGTCCCTGATTGCGGAATCCAAAGTCCTGCCAGCCGCCATTCCGGCACTCTTCTATCGTGTTTGGATTTTCGTTTTGCTCTTCTGATTCTTCCTCATCAGACTCATCGTTATCGTTTTCGCCACTATCACCGTTTTCGTCTCCATTCTCTCCGTTTTCATTCTCATCTTCACCATTGTCTGAGCCGTTCTCACCACCTTCTTCTGAATCATCGTCGGATTCGGAATCGTTACGGCTGTCTTTTCCAGTGTTTACGAAGCGAACACACTGCCCCTGGTTTCTGAATCCGTAAGCTTCCCAGCCACCATTTTTGCAGTCTTCTTTTATAGTTGGGTTGTCAGGATCTGAAATGGTTTCATCCTCATCGTCTCCGTTATCGCCATTCTCTTCCTCATTGCCATTGTCTCCATTCTCATCACCGTTCTCTTCTTGATCATCCCCATTCTCACCGTTGTCGTCACTATTATCTCCATTCTCATCCCCGTTGTCGCCATTCTCACCGTTTTCGTCTCCATCGTCTCCATTATCATCTCCGGTGTCGTCGCCATTCTCGTCATCGCCGTTTTCACCATTTTCATCGCCATCATCGCCATCATCGCCGTTTTCACCGTCGTCTCCGTTTTCGTCGGTCTGCTCGGCTTCAAAATTGTACGTAAACGACTCACCGGCTAATTCAAACTCAAATCCATCCACATAACCAAGGAATTCGCCCCAGTTGCTTCCTGCTTTGAAGATGATGAAGCCAATGTTGTCAAGTGATTCTTCTGCCCGTATTACGGCATCCGGAAATTCATCAAGAATCTCATCCCATGTACATAACTCTTCCTGTGTACAGAGTTCTTCTGCTGCACCACCGGTTGCCCACCATCCGCGCTGTTCGAGTGGATTCCAGGTTTGCCACTGATTTTGTTCAACCGTGTTATCGTGATAGGGTTCAAAAACGAGACGTCCCTGCCAGTCATTATTTCCGTCGTAATTTACATGAAACTGCAGTGCTACCGCCTGTACAGATGCAGCAGATTCCTGATAGGTGTTATAGCTGATGCTGCTAAAGGCCGAAAGCGGAGTGCTTCCCTCAAAAATAGCACCAAAAAGGGCAAGACCGTCATCATTGTGGGTCAGTGAAAATGAAGCACTGCCTGAACCAATCAGAGGGATATCGGGTCCATCAGTGAACGTGCCGGCTCCGTTTTCACCGGATTCAAGAACAAAAGTCCAGTCATCACCAAGATTTTCAGCATCAATAACAATGATATTTCCGGATTCACCACCATTGTCGGAACCGTTATCAACTGAGCTGTAAAAATTTGAACTGTTATTGTTGCTACCTGAATGAGGTGAGGTAGCATTATCACAGCCAAATAGTATAAAAGCTGCTGCGATTGAAAGAGCAATAGATTTGTATATAAACTTCATGTGTGTGCAGATTGATTTGTTTTAGTCCTGATTTATACCAACCTGATGCACGGGAAACAGAAATGTTGCAAAATTTTAATAATTAAAAAAGGCGATGCAGCTTTTCAGCCACATCGCCTTTGAAACTCTGTGCGAAGATGTTTTAATCGGGTAAAGTAATGTTGGTTTCAACCGTGTGAGTGATCAGGCGCATGGTCATTCCGCCCTCTTCAAGCATTTTTTCAAGCCTCTCGATGGTTCCGCGCAGCGTTCGTTCCAGAATTCGGCGCTGCATGCCTGATGCGTTATCAATTTGCTGGCGTGCTTCCTGTAATCCCTGGCGAGCCTGTGCAAGATCTTCTGCAGAGAACTGTTCAGATATTCCATCAATCACCATCTCGGACAGGAAAGAATAGTTCATGCCATTCACATCGCGGTAATCCTTGAAGTTGATGTCGTAGGATCCTGTATATTCATCGCTGAACTGCATTTCAAAACTGATGCGGCGTATTACATAGTTATTTGAATCTATATAGAGCCTTCCCCTCATTGCTTCACCTTCCTGTGTTACGGGAGTTTCTTCGAGCCCTGAAGTTGCACCCTGATAGAGAGCTGAAATGTCTTCGATCAGAAGTACATGAGTGTTATAGCCGTCAATAGTTTCGGTTCCTTCGTAAGTGGCATTTTCTGCAAGGGTATCAAAATTAGTGTTAAAATCGTGTGCACTTGTGCTGGGTGTATCGCTGCTGGATGAAACCGGCTGCATGGATGGAATTCCATTGTCGAGCGTAACTTTTCGGTAGTAGGTTGTATCGGGCTCGTCTGTTTCAATCAGGCCTTCCATGGTAGTAACCACCATCATGGTTTCAATATTTGAAATTGAATTGCTGTGTTCAGTGATCATCCGCTGCAAAATATCAGCTGCGCTTTGAGCATACACTGCAAACGAGAGGGAAGAAAGCAGTGCAGTGAGCATAACAGAAAGGGTTAACTTTTTCATAGAAGTAGAAATATTTGTTTAAGATTTCGATGAAATGGTATCTATTTGTCTATTGAATATCAATAGCGCAAAAGCAAGAGGTTTGTTTGAAAAGTCTTGTATCACGCCTGCTCTTGATAAACGAAATAAATAGAGGAAACAGCTCAATTTAGTTTGAGCTGTTTTTAGATTGGCTGATTGATTGTGCTGTTTCACCAATAAAAATAACTCAGCACACAACTTTATTCTTTCCCACTTGTGAAGAAAAAGTCGCTACTTTATATGCTGAAGAAGTAGTTATACCTTGCTGAATACTACGATTCCATTATGCCCGCCAAAGCCAAAGTTGTTACTCATTGCCGCGTTGATCTGTTTTTCCCGTGCCTCGCCAAGTACAAAATCCGCTCCGCCGGGAATTTCGGGATCAATTCTTTCGGTATTGATGGTAGGCGGAATAATACCGTGTTTAACGGCGAGAACTGAAAGTACGGCCTCAATTGCACCGGCAGCTCCCAGCAGGTGGCCGGTCATCGATTTCGTGGCGCTGATGGTAGGTTTTACACCGCTGCCTTCATACAGTTTATTTACAGCGATAATCTCACTGATATCTCCCACCGGAGTAGAGGTGGAATGCGTATTGATGTAATCAACATCTTCCGGGTTTAGGTTTGCCTCCTCAAGTGCCAGCCTCATTCCGCGAAGTGCGCCAAGACCTTCGGGATGGGTTGCGGTTAGGTGGTAGGCATCTGCGGTCATCGCGGCACCGGTAACTTCTCCGTAAATTTTGGCGCCGCGTGCTTTTGCATGTTCATACTCTTCAAGAATTAATGCACAAGAACCTTCACCCATTACAAAACCATCGCGATTTGGATCGAATGGCCTCGATGCGGTTTCGGGTGACTCATTTCGGGTGCTCATCGCTTTCATGGCTGTAAAACCGCCAATTGTTGCTTCGGTTACCGGCGCTTCTGATCCGCCTGTTACAAAAGCCTTTGCCTTACCCATGCGGATGTAGTTGAAGGCATCCATGATGGCTGTATTGGAGCTTGCACAAGCTGAAATTGTGGTATAGTTGATCCCCATCAGCCCGAATTTCATCGATATCATACCGGATGCCATATTGGGAATAAGGCGCGGAACAAAGAAGGGGTTAAATCTCGGTTCATAGTTGTTCAGAGTGTACTCTTTTACCTCT
>SLGA01000335.1 GCA_007123985.1 Balneolaceae bacterium
GGAACGTTTTAGATGGAGTTTTCATAAAATTAATTTTTGATTGGGATTCTTTATAATATGAGCTCATTTCACCCAAATCTTTAAAAAATAATATGTGTTCCTAACTCCTGACCTCCCCTTTCTCCTCTCCCCACGTTTTATACTCACCTGTTTGATCTTTCCTTCCATCCGGCACCTCCCTCAATGGTTCGCACTCTTTCCAGGTTTCCTTCATCTCTTGGGGCAGCTGCTTATACCACGCAGTACCTTCTGTTTTCCATTGTGCCATCTCGTCCGTAACGTCTTTAACGATCTTTGCCGGATTCCCAACCACCACTTTGCGATCGGGAATCTCCATTCCCTCACGAACAAAAGCCAATGCGCCGATGATGCACTCTTTTCCGATGCTCACGCGGTCCATTATAACGGCATTCATGCCAACAAGAGAGTTTTCACCAATGGTGGCGCCATGAATAATTGCTCCGTGGCCGATGTGTGCTGATTTATGCAGCGTAACGATCACACCGGGAAACATGTGAATGGTGCAATTTTCCTGCACGTTGCATCCATCCTCAATCACAATTTTTCCCCAGTCGCCCCGAATAGCTGCTCCCGGCCCTATATACACATCCCTGCCAATAATCACATTTCCCGTTACTGCAGCCTGAGGATGGATAAACGCAGATTCGTGGATGACCGGTTTGTAGCCGTTAAATTCGTAGATCATGATTATTCATTATTTAGCAATACGTAGAATAAATATATTTTGATACTCGCATATTAAATTTTAAAAAAACCAAGGGTAACTCAAAGCCCTCGATCGAATTCCTTAGTTGTATAAATAGGAAGCAAATTTACTTGTTTCTAAAAAATTATGGTTTAAAATCCTTAGTACTTAAAATTATGATTTCGAAAAGTTCTTTAAATTTTGATTTAGCATTTATTGCAGGCGCTGCTCTTGTTCTTATTATATTAATCTATTTTTTGAGTGCAGAACAGATACGTACGATAAGCTATATGCTAATGTTAGCCAGCTATTTACTTGGAAGATATGTGGGTAAAAAAATATCTGCCCCCTCTGAATAACCAAATCTCTTTTTCTGAAGACTAAGAACGGATAAACGCAGATTCGTGGATGACCGGTTTGTAGCCGTTAAATTCGTAGATCATTATTGAGTCACATTTTCAAGAACAACGGCATAACCCTGGCCCACACCGATGCACATGGTTACAAGAGCGTATTTTTTCTTCTGTTTCTGAAGCTCAATGGCGGCAGTTTGCAAAATCCGGGCACCACTCATACCGAGCGGATGGCCTAGCGCAATGGCACCTCCGTTTGGGTTGATTCGGGTATCATCATCTTCAAGCCCCATCTTACGTGTACAAGCAAGCACCTGCGCGGCAAAAGCCTCATTTAGCTCGATGATATCCATCTCATCAAGAGTTAATCCAGCGTGTTTCAGTGCAATCTCAGAAGCATATACCGGGCCAATTCCCATAATTCGCGGTTCAACACCTGCTACGCCTGATGATACGATATGTGCTACAGGTTTCAGGTTTTGAGTCCTTACAGAATTTTCTGAAGCAATGAGCACTGCAGCGGCACCATCATTCAGGCCGGATGCGTTACCGGCCGTTACGGTTCCGTTTTTTCTAAAAACGGGTCTCAATTTTGATAGAATATCGACCGTAGTTGTTGGCTTTATGAACTCATCCTCACTGAAAATAAGCGGATCTTGCTTTCTTCTTGGTATCTCAACGGATACGATCTCCTCTGCTAAGCGCCCCGTTTTTTGTGCCTTACCCGCTTTTTGCTGTGACCAGGCGGCAAAAGTGTCCTGATCTTCCCGGCTGATATTATACTGGTCAACCAGATTTTCAGCGGTAATGCCCATTCCATCGGTACCGTACTGCTCATCGAGTTTTGGGTTTACAAATCGCCAGCCAAAACTGGAATCATACATTTCTGCATCGTTGCCAAACGGTTGTGATGCTTTGGAGATTACCCAGGGTCCGCGCGTCATATTCTCAACACCACCGGCAATAAAGAGATCGCCATCTCCAGCTTTTATAGCTCGGTTTGCGTGGATTACAGCCGACATACTTGAAGCACATAATCGGTTCACCGTTTCACCCGGAACGGAGTAGGGCAGCCCGGCAAGTAACAGTGCCATTCGGGCAACGTTTCTGTTGTCTTCCCCGGCCTGGTTTGCACAACCAAAAATTACGTCATCAATCAGCTTAGGTTCGAAGGATGGGTTTCGATTGAGCAGCTCTTTGATTACAATCGCACCCAAATCGTCGGTTCGAACAGGAGAGAGTGCTCCGCGAAAATTTCCAATCGGAGTTCGTATTGCGTCGATTATATAGGCGGATTTGGTTTCTGGCATGGTTACATCCTAATATGATATATGTAAAATGGTAATTTACCTCACATGATGTTTTCAGCTAATGTGTAGAGCAAATCGCATCAAAAAAATAATTAATTCACTTCAACCAAAATGGTCTGCAAATATCTCAGGTATCGGGGCGGCATTTCAAACGGGCGATCATCGGGGATTGCAGGCAATCGCGGTGTGCGTAATTCAGGCTTTTCCGGTTTTAGTTCAGGGTTCCATTGAAAATTATCGAGGCGGCGTTCAATGTTTTGCGGTTCCTCCGGTAAAAACGATCCATCAATATTTCGTTTAGCCACAAGAGAATCGATATCACCCTCAGTAAAATACATGGTTAGTGACCCCGCAGAAATCATCTCAATTAATCCGTCGGGCTCCTCGTTTTCATCTTTATTGTGGAAAATACTTTCGTTGTTGTCAAAAACCCGAATACGCTCTATCGTACCGGCATCAAAATAAGCATGAAGGGTATCGCCTGTCATTTGATGGAGCCTGCCGGTAGTGGAATCTTCCATCACAACAATCGGCTGGGTAAATGAACGCAGAAATTTGATTTCATCGTCCTCAAGCTGGGCTTCAATGTACGGGCCGGTTAGTTGCATCCGTTTCTGCCAAAGAGTGGGACTTGATCTGAGGATAAATTGGTCCAGGTCATCCCGATAGTTGGCGGTATCTGCAATGGCTGCAAATTTTGGGGACCAGATTCTCACATTTTCAAAAGCGTCCATAAACGAGGTTGTATCCGTTTCCAGCAGCTCTATCATTTCGGCAAAAAGATGGGTGGTATCGGTTTCTGCCTCATTTACTTCCATAAGCCAGGCATCTCCTGTAAGCAGCCGGTAACCAAGGGAATCGGCGTATAGATAGTCTCCTGCAAAACGAACATTATCCTCAAAGTCATCGGCATAAACCCTGCCAAAAAGTTCGTAAAGATCTGCTGAACGGTTCATAAAAAGTGAATCGGCTTCGAGGTATTGTGTACTGTCTGCAAGCTGTACATTTCCACGAAATACAGCACTATCTACCGCCTGATAATAGAGACCGCTTTCGGCAATTAGTGTACCGCGTTCGTCTTCGAACCGTACAGGTACATTAAAAATTGCAAGATCGAGTTGCTGATCTACATCAACTGAATCGCTGAACAGGATATTTTGTTCCGATTGAATGATAACACGCCCACGAAGCCGGCTGAAATCGGTTCGGGTATTGTGAAGGAGTGTATCCGCCCAGATCAGTTCACTCTCTGTTTCGATCTGATTGTTGAATGACATAAGCAGGTTCCTGTCGACAAACTGGTAGACACTGTCAGTCTCCATCAGCATTCTGTCTGTTTGTAAAATTACGTTTCCAAGAATTTTCCGGACATTTTGACCGTCCACAATACCACCAACGGCACGATCGGCCTGAATGATATTTACCCTGCTTTGTGCACAGATACTTTCCGGTACTGTGAACAACAGAACGGGGAGCAGCAGAATAAACGTACACGCAAGGATGTTTTTCATGATCAGTCCACCATCATTCTGCCACTGGGCCTTTCAATTATGTAATCTTCAAGGTCGGTGGTTCCGTCGAATCCACTTCCCGAAATACTGTCTGTAGCTGTGATGATGGTAACAAAATAGGGTGAAGTAATTCTGTCAGAATCCTGTGCCCATTTTAGGTATTCTGAGTAGAGGCGATTTCCGGAGACTGTTCGAACCCGAACAGAGTCGAAGAGTTCAAACTCAGCACGTTCTTCGAGGTAAATTGCGCGTCTGCTCCAGGCTTCGGTCTCAACGGCACCTAATGTATCATAGATTTGTACATAAACAGGCCCCTCAATTTCGGTTTGTTTTCTGCCGGAAGCCTGATAATTAATGGCGTATGAGCCTTCGATAAGTAGCCTGTTTTTGCCATCCTGCATCAAGGTCATCTCAACATCCCAGCTTTCGGTTGTCACGATGAGGGAATCGTTGAGAGAAGATCGAACCTGACTTGCGTCATACTCGGAGAGTTCGGTGCAGGAAATAATCAGAGAAGAAGAAAAAATCAGAAGGAGAATCGGTTTAATCCGTTCCAAAGTAACGGTCTCCCGCATCACCGAGACCCGGAACAATGAATGCATCACTGTTAAGATTTTTGTCAACCGCTGCTGTAATGATGGATACATCCGGATATTTTTTTTGAATTCGATCTAAACCTTCCGGTGCTGAAATTAAGGATATAAATCGAATATGTTTAGCACCTTGTTTTTTAAGGAACCCAATTGCATCATCTGCACTGCCTCCGGTGGCGAGCATCGGGTCAACCAAAAGCACGAGAGAATTTATCAGATTATCCGGAAGGTTTGAATAGTAATCAACGGGTTCGTGTGTGGTTTCGTCTCTGTACATACCCAGATGGCCAACTTTTGCATCGGGTACAAAATTTATAATGGCGCCTGTGAGGCTCAATCCTGCCCTGAGAATTGGGACTACAACAATTTCGGTATCAATATCATACCCCTTTGTTGTGGTGATGGGTGTTTGAATCTCTTTTTCAAGCAGCGGCAGATCTTTTAGTGCCGAGTAGGCAAGAATGGTAGCGATACGTCCCAGAGCTGATCTGAACTCTGCAATGGGCGTTTCCACATTGCGCAGAATCGATAAATCCCGCGCAATAATGGGATGTTGAATAATGGTTATTTGTTTTTCCTGCATTCAGGCTCCTTTTTATGAACCTTTTCCTTTCTGTTTGTTCAAATAGGTTTGAGTGATTTTATAAATAATTGCCGATAATGCGATTAAACCTATGATGTTTGTTAAGGCCATGATACCGAGCATTACATCCCCGAATGACCAAACCACACTTACAGAGACGATTGCGCCCAAAAAGTGCATTGTTACAAATACCATTCTGTATGTAAAGATTGAACGAGGCCCAAGCAGATAGTGGATAGACCTCTCTCCGTAGTAGCTCCAGCTGATAGATGTGGAAATCACAAAAAAGAATACGGCGATGGTAACAAGATATTGGCCCCCGGGCATAAGCGGCGCAAGGCCTATTGAGAATGCAGCAGCTGTTAAACTGGCCACATTTTCCACCACACCGCCATAGAGCTGGGAAAGGGTAGTGCCATCATCCGATACGGCAGTTGGCTGTGCTGAGAGATCAATGGTTCCGTTAAAAGGTATGGAGTAGCCGGTATCTACAAACATAGTATCTACGGGCACGTTGTAGCGTGTCATCTGCCCGTTTATGGGAACACCATTTTCAAACTGAATTTGTGTTTCCATAGGGTTATCTATCACATAGGCGATGTTTGGACCGGAAGGGTTCACGGTAGTTTTGTGATAACTGTCCCACGCACCGGTTACAACAATTACAAGGCCGGTAATAGTACAAACTACAAGTGTATCGATGAACGGACCAATAAGGCCAACAAGGCCGGCGTGTACCGGCTCTTTCGTTTTGGTAGCGGCCATTGCAATGGGAGATGACCCCTGGCCGGCTTCATTCGAAAACAGACCCCGCTGAACGCCATAGCTCAGTGTAAAAATCAATGCACCAGATCCAACCCCAAGCACACCAGCCTGAGGATTAAATGCGTTGGAAATAATGGTAACAAAACCGGGGATAATCTGGTCGAAGTGGATCAGCAAGATAATGAGGCCGCCGAGAACATAAAGTATAGCCATTAAGGGAACTAACCGGGCGGTAACTGCACCAATTCGCTTAATTCCACCCAGAATTACGGCAGCAACAAGACTGGCAGTTATGAGTCCCGTAATGTACAGAGGGATGTTGAACTCCGAATTCATTACATCGGCAAGTGTATTTGCCTGAATGGCATTACCTGTGAGAAGAGCACAGATTGAGCCTGAAATTGCGAACAAAATAGCGAGCCATTTCCAATTGGGACCAAGTCCCTTTTCGATGTAATACATAGGTCCGCCTGAAACGGAGCCGTCTTCGTTTTTAGTTCTGTAGTGCGCCCCAAGTGTACACTCTGTAAACTTGATAGCCATACCAAAAACAGCAGTAACCCACATCCAGAAAAGTGCACCCGGGCCACCAACATGGATAGCAAGTGCTACACCCGCAATATTCCCCACACCAACAGTTGCAGATAGTGCGGTACTAAGTGCCTGGAAATGGTTGATGTCGCCAACGTCTTTAGGATCGTCGTATTTACCAGAAAGAACCTTAATTGCTTCCTTAAATTGAAAGATCTGAATGAAACCGAGACGAAAGGTTATAAAGATTCCAAATCCAAGAATTACAAGTACAAGAAGCGGGAGAGACTGGTAACCAAATATACTTTCTGGGAAGCTCCACACAATACTTTCCAGGGTGAAGATGATACGTTCAAACGTTTCCATAAATAACATTAAGGCGTTCAAGTTTACAGCAGCTACGAATGTATAAAACATTTAGCTAAATTTTTGTATAAAATTTGGAAATCAGTGAACGATAAGCATGTACTTTTACTTTCAAACTAATGTATTGCAAATGTTTGCAATAATACTCCAACAAAAAAGCTAACAGTAGCAAACAGTTAACATTATGACAAAAGCTGATATAGTAGACATTATCTCATCATCCACCGGGCTCACAAAAGTAGAGACAGAAGCTGTTGTTAAAGGTTTTTTGGATACCGTAATCGATGCCATGAAACGAGGTGAAACCATCGAACTTCGGGGCTTTGGAAGTTTTAAAGTTGTAAAACGCGCACAGCGTGTTGCCAGAAATCCTAAAACAAATGAAGAAGTGATTGTCCCCGAACAGTTTGTGCCAATGCTTAAAATCTCCAAAGATTTTAAGAAGGCTGTGAACGAATCAAATAGCTGATATTTTCATCTGATATCCCCATAACTACGTTGGTGGATTTCTTTTACAGCTCGAAGAATTCAGTATCTTATGTGCTGATTCTTGAGCTGTAATTTTTTTTCATGAATAACCAACTTACCTATTTATTTGTTATTGCTCTTCTTGTGGTATCCTGTACTAGGCTGCCGGATGCCCCATTCTATGAAGTCGATGGCATTATCTCCATTAAAGCCGCTTCAATCGAACCCACCAACGGCTGGACTGATACACCATTTGAAACATCAGTGTCTAAAATTTCAGAAAACGTTTCTGATACTGGGGGTGCACTTACATTTTCGTTCTATGTACGGAGGTCTGGGAACTATTCATTATGGGTACTTTCCGCCAGAGTTGATGAACAACAAAATGATCAGGGAATATCCCTGAGTGCTTCAGATGAAGATGGATTCTTATTATACAGAAGCAGGCTTGATTTACGTAACTCCACCAAACTCACATGGAATAATCGTGAATTTGAATCCGGTGAAGCGATTCAGATTCAGTTTGATGCCCCAGGCCATTATCGCGTTGTTTTTGAGTCGGGAGGAAAACAAGGGTATGTAATTGACAAAATTCAACTATCACTCGAAGATCAGAATCCGCCTGTAGGTTTTGGGTATCCCGAAACAGCAAATCCCGGAACAGATCCCGTTCTCGCAAAAAGGGATCAACGAGTGGCATTGCCGCCATCCTGGCTCTTTAAACCGATCTGTGCTGGGCTGCCTGAAGAGTACACTGCAGTATATTCTGTAAATCGAAGTGCACATCTCGCCTCAAATGAGTGTGTTAGTTTCGATCTCGTCAGGCATCAATCAGATGATGAGGGTGAGTTTTTAAATAATTTGGAGAATCTGGAGCAATTATTTGTTGGAACATTTAATGAAAACAGAGGGTTGATTTTTGCGCCTCCCCGATTTTTGCAAAATCCTGAATTCAAACGATTTCCAACGAGATGGAGCGTCCATGAGAGGTTGGATTTTCGGGAGCAGATTGAAATAGTTGCAAACCCAAGGCGATCAACCTATGAGGTTCCTTTTTTAGTTGGTACGGCAACTGATATATTTAACCACGACTCTGCCTCTTTTTCAGAAGAGTTACTGCTTCGATGGCTTCAGTTTTCGGTTTTCCATACGGTGATGTTGCTCCCGGTTGAACATCTTGATGGTGTTAATGAACATATATCTGATGATGTTTTTCAGTTTATCACAGAATTGATTGAACTGAGACATCAGCTGCACCCATACATTTACAGTCTTGCACATTTAATCAGGGCAACGGGGGTGAAGCCGTTACGAGGATTTTCGCGTTATCCCTTACAATTCAGGTTGGGAAATGCATTTTTAGTCGCACCATTTTATGAGGCGGGAATGCAGGAGAGAGCAGTCTATCTACCCGAAGGCCTTTGGTACAGATATGATGATGGATCCGAATTTGAAGGAGGGCAAAGTTGGTTTATTGAGGCAGCTATTAATGAACTGCCGGTATTCGTGAAAGCCGGTTCAATCATACCCTATCAAATGAACACCGGTAATAACTCAGCTATATTCGACGAGCTCACTGTAAAAATCTATGCAGGAGGAACGGGCACATTTCGTCTTTATGAAGATGATGGAACAACGGATGCTTATCTTCACGGCGAATTTACAACTACTGCTTTTCGCTATTTTGAACACGAAGATTACGCTATATTTACAATCGGCAGAAAGTTCAGGCACCTTGATAGTCAGGCAGAAACAAAAGATTTAACACTGATTTTTAAATACATTGATGAGCCGGAATTTATTAAAGCTGAAGGTGTAATCATTGAGAATGGAAATGATGAAAATATGTGGCTTTATGATGAGGAATCCCGAACTCTGACGTTAAACTGGTTACAGTATGTCCATCAAAAAACCGATTTCTTTATACAATTCTGATCTGTCTCGATGAACTTGAAATAATGTAGAGTGGCAGTTGATTGGAAGGAGTCTCACGATGCCCCCAATTTAAAGTTATCTGAGATGAATTTTGGTCATATAAGAACGGGTATAAAAAAAGGGATGCCGATCTAAATCAGCATCCCTTTACAAGTAATTGGAAAATCTTAGAAATCTATCCCGATTGAGAAATAGTGAATGGGCCTGCCCTGGAACCCGCCTCGTCCGTATGGCCAGCCAACATCATATCTGAATGGCAGACCAAGCAGGATAGTTCGAAGACCGAAGCCGGCACCAATCAGAATATCTCCATCAACAAAGCTAGTCGGGATGTCACCATCAACCGGCGGCCCGTCACGCAGAAGGCCGGTATTCGGGTTGATGAATCCTTCTTGTTTGGTTCCAACCTTCCAGTCAAGCCGAGCTGGATTTTCGTAATAAACAATGGGCTCTCCGGTTTGAGTATCTATAAACCTTGAGTAAGGTATATCGAAGCCCCAGGCTGCACCAACATCAAGGAAGGCCACTCCGGTAATGTTGTAGAGAGGCAATATAGGCACAGGGCCCGGTAAAATGGCTGCAAAAAGCGGGAATCGAAACTCAGCATTGATTAGCGAAAATTTATCACCAAAGATAGTGTTGAACTCATGCCCGCGAAGTGGTGTTGCCGGCAGGGTGAAAAAGGTATCTGCAAGGCGTTCAAATGGAATTTCAGCATCCGACCAGCGCTGATTGATCCAGCCAAGCATACCACCCATAAAGAATGTTTGCGAATCGCGGCCATATGAAACAGCACCCGAGCCTCTTAACGCGAGTGAGTATCCGGCTCCTAAATCTACATACTGGCGATAATCACCGAGAAGCGTGGCAAATTGGGGAGTTTCAGATCCCACCGGCGGACTTGCAGAGAGACGAATTGAGTAACGGTTACCACCACGCGGGGTAATAAAGCCCGGTACGGTATAGTCACCGGTAAAGGTAACCTGAGGATAAAGGAACCAGGCATTTTCATTACTCACGTTTCTTCCGCCAAGACCCTGAATAGTGCTGAAGTCTCTTGCGACACCAATCGCCGAAATGCCGTAATCAAATCTCTGGTAACGGTTTAACGGATATTGAAAATCGATTGTACCGCCAAATGTTCTGAAGCGTAGCAGTTCACCGAAGAATGTTTGATAATTTCTTGCCTGATGAAAAAATGAGGCGAAAAAATTAGTCCGGTTTCTCAAATAACCATACTGAAATGTATAGTCACTATTTCTGAGGTCGAAAACGAGGTTTGAACCAAATGAAATCTGATGATCACCGAACAGATCAGTTAATGTTACAAACGCAAAGGCCGAGGTACCGTAGTAAGTGCTAAGCTGTCCTGCCGCATAACTAAAATCCGGCGAAAATTGCAATCTGTACTCTTTGGGTTGGTAGTAACCATCTTCGGTGAGGTTACCTTCAGGTTCAAAGTTTCTTGGGTCATCACGTAAAGTGATGGTTGTATCACGGATTACGGCTTCACCGAACTGGTAATTTCTAAAATCAATCCGTCCAGAATCCTGCTCACGGCGTTGTGTGGTTTCTTGCTCTTCTTCAGCTTCTTCATCTACTGTTACAGGCGGTAGCAGAAGTCTGGATGAAATCATATTGCCGTGTGGCCGAGCTGCAATTAACTCCTGGGCATAACGAACTGCAGGAACTCTTTCTCCGGGGCTAAGGCGCTCGCGTTCTTGTGCCCAATGGTTTGGGCGAAGAGGTGCATCTCTTCGCATACTGAATGGTGATCGCATCAGGTAAATATCAGGAAGGCCCCGGTTCAGTGCGTTGAATGCAAGTCGTGTGCCGTCACTTGAAACAGAAATTTGCATCACACCAGACTGAAGGTCTGTAATCGGGTAAACCGATCGACTGTCGAGATCGTACTGGTAGATATTCGGAATACCATTTTGATCGGATACAAATAGCAGTCTGCCATCGGCTGTTAGTACAGGCTGGGTTTCAGACCAATTTGGAGTATTTGTTAACCGCTCCATACGATTGCCACCTAATCGAATTCGATAGAGGTCTGTCTCATAATAATCATAATCTTGCAGGATTGAATAGCCGGCCAGATAGGTGTGAGGCTGTAGCCTGTTACCGCGATTGGAAACAAAGTAGATCGTTTCTGAATCCGGACCCCACGCAGGTTCCTTATCATTGTAAACGTCACCGGTAAGATTAACAAACTCGTTAGTTTCGAGATTGAACACGAAAATATCCTGGTAAGGACCTATGTTGCCGTCAAAAGCAATTTTCTGCCCGTCGGGTGACCACGCAACCGAGTTTATGTTGTCCAATTCAGGGAAACGTATGGTTTGTGTGTCGCGGGTTTCGTAATCAACAATAGCGAGATTGTAGGATCCCTGTGATTTACTTGAAAGGGCAAGTTTCGATCCGTCGGGCGACCATGTAAGGTTTGGGTTCAGAATGTTCAGCTCCTCAAACATAGGGTTGTCGGCACCGCTGATAATTGTTTTGATTCGTTCACCTGTGTTTGCATCAATCACAACTACATCAAAAACACCTCGGCGGTTTGTAATCATTGCAATCTTATCACCACGGGGCGATATGGTGGGGCTGGTATCGTACGTACGCTGGCGTTGCTGCCGGGAGAGATGGGTGCCAACGGTATTTGTTGCTTGACGGTCGCCCACCTCCGGGAAATAGCGTTGCCGCCAATACTCTTGCCATCGTTCAGAGAGTTCATCTGCCTGGAGGCCGAGTGACTGTACCAGTGCCTGCTGTATGCTACGCGTGGTTTTTACCCGCTGTAAAATTTCGGTGATTTTCGGGCGCCCATACTGATCGGCAATATAATACCAAAATGCCTGCCCGCCTCTGTAGGCAAAAAAGCCGGAAAGCTGAGGAATGGGAGGGAGGTAGTTGTTCAAAACCGCATCCCGCATAAACATATCGGTTTGGGTGTCCCAGCCGAGTGCCAAATATTCAGCCAGGCCTTCTTCAAACCAGAGTGGAAATACAAGCTGAATGTTATTCTGAATAATTGATTGTACCGATCCACCGTAGTAGACATCATTAATGTATGCGTGAACCAACTCATGCTGAAGCGTTCTCCTGAAGTCGGTATAGTCACCCATAAAGGGTTGAGTCATCCGGTTTTTAAACTTATCGGTAACACCCCCAATTCCCTGGGCATCTACCGGTAAACGTACCACATTTGTTTGAGAGAAATCACTGTGAGAATCATAAATAATAACCGGAATACGTGCGGTTAACTGATCACCAAAGTCTTCATTGAGCTGCTTGAGGGATGATTCTACCGTTTCTGCTGTGAATTGTGCAAGGTGGTAGTTTTTCGCATCATAGTAGTAGATGTCGAAATGATCTGTTTCGATGAATCTCCAGTCGAACGTTTCGTACTGAACCCTGTTTTTTCCGAAAAAGAAAAACTGAGCATACAGCTCCTGTACGGCACTGGTTCCAATAAACAGAGTAAGAATTGAAATGAGGATGAATTTGTATGAGAACCGCATTAAGAAAGTAATTAAGTTTAGAAATCAGCAAGTGTTAAATCTATCTGTCTTTTATCAAGATCTGTTTTTACCACTTTTATATTAATGGAATCACCCAGGCGGTACTTCTTGCCTTTTGATCTGCCGATGAGGCAGTGCAACTTCTGATGATATACGTAGTAGTCATCTTTGAGATCACTAACGCGAACCATTCCTTCGCAGTATATATCATCAATTAATACATAAATTCCGTTCTCTGTAACACCACTTATTGTTCCCACAAAGTTCTGGCCAAGTCGCTCAGAAAGAAACTCAACCTGTTTCAGTTTCACGGAATCGCGTTCAGCTTCCACAGCATAACGCTCTCGCTCGCTGCAGTGTTCACCAATTTCTTCCAGTTGTGTGAAAGTATATTCTGACGAACCGGCATTGTACCGTTTCAGCAAGCGGTGAACTACCACATCGGGGTAACGCCGTATTGGGCTGGTAAAGTGTGCATAGTGCGGAAAACCAAGGCCAAAGTGGCCTACATTTTTCGGTGAATATTCAGCTTTTGCCATCGACCGAAGCATCAATCCGTTTACAATATTTTCAATAGAAGTATCTGCTATTTTTTTGAGAAGCGTATTGATTTTTTTTGGAGTAACGGAACCATCAAGGTCAAACTCAATACCCAAGGGTTTTACCGTTTCGCGTATGTTATAGAGTTTTTCAAGATCGGGCTTATCATGAACTCTGTAGAAAAACGGATGGTCGTTTTTGTTGCTCTTGCTGCCTTTTTTACGCAGTGTTTCCACGTGATAGGCAACCGTTTTATTGGCCATCAGCATGCACTCTTCGATGAGTCTGTGGGCAAAAATTCGCTCTTTTACGATTACATCAACAGGTTTCCCTGCCTCATCCAGAACAAATTTTGGTTCCGGCGTTTCGAAATTAATAGATCCCTCTTTGAATCGTTTCTCAAGCAGAATATTTGCCAGCGATTGCAAGGTTTTCAGTTCGTTTTCGAACTTGTGCGATGCTTTCTTATCCAGTATCTCCTGCACATCTTCATATACAAAACGCTGTTTGGAGTGAATAACGGTTTCTTCAATTGTGTAATCAACCAGTTTGCCATTTGGTGATATCTCCATAAAGCAACTATAAGCCAGTTTGTCTTCGTGCGGACGAAGGCTGCAAACACCATTGCTAAGGTGTTCGGGTAGCATAGGGATTACCCTGTCAACCAGATAGACACTGGTAGCCCGGTTAAATGCTTCAACATCAAGTGCGGTGCTACGCGGCATGTAGTGGGTAACATCTGCAATGTGAACTCCCAGATAATAATTGCCATTATCCAGCATTTTTATGCTCAGTCCGTCATCAAAATCTTTTGCATCGGCGGGATCAATGGTCAGTACAACTTCATTTCGTATGTCGCGCCGTCGTTCAATTTCCTGTTCAGGTATATCGTAAGAGATCTCCTCGGCAAATTTTTCAACTTCAGGAGGGAATCCACCGTGAAATTGTTTCTCTGCCAGTATGGAAAGCACATTGGCTTCGTTTGAGCCGGCGTCCCCCAAAATATCAAGTACCTGTGCCTGCGGATAACCGCGAACATCTTCCCATTGCAAGAGCTTAAATGTAATTTTTTGGCCCGGTTTAGCGCCGTTCAGATCAGCCGGATCTACAAAAAAGTCAACTCTCGACGAGTTTACATCCGATTTGATGAGATACGTGTTTTTGGCTACCTCATCAAGTGTGCCTACGAAGATATTTTTTGAGCGTTCAACCACCTCCTCTATGCGGCCAATGGGTTTGTTACTTTTCCTGTGATATCCCAAAAGTTTCACACGCACAATGTCTCCATCCAAAGCTGTGCTCATGTAACGGTGGGAAATGCGAATGTCCTGATCTCGCCCTTCAACGATCACATAACCGTCGCCATGGCTTGTTACATCGAGCTTGCCTTCAACCATCTGGTCTTCACGCACTTTGGGTTCGTTTAAGCGAACTAAATTCCCCTTCGAAACTATAACGTGCCCAAGCTGACGTAGCCTGTTTACAGATTTTTTGATTTTTTGTGCACCTTTTTTGGTGCTCAGTCCCAAAGCATCAGCCAGTAAAGGCGTTGGTATAGATGCATCGGGGTACGATTTTAAAATGTCTATGATATTCTTTTCAAGAGAGCTAAGATTTTTATTGCTCATGTGATTTGGTTAGTCAAAAATTAATTATTTACGATCGCAGCAGTGTCTTCATTTTCGTCATCATCGGGTTTAATTCCAAAGAGTTTTCGAAAAGTGTTTGAAATACGCTTGCGAAGACTTTCCCACGTGTTGAACTGTACCTGCGCTTCAAGGCCAATTCCGTTCATCTCCTGAGATTGGCGCGACTCAACACCACTTGTGTAGGATAGTGTTGGATCCTGCCGGTGAAAGGCAGATACGGAAAAGGTTCTGTTGATTCTGTAAGTGGCCCCCAGGTCCCCAATATCACTCTGTTCACCCGTAATTTGCCCTTCCCTGCGCAGAATTACCCTGTCGTCAAAAAGCCTGAGTGCAATCCCAAGATCCACTTCGTTCAGGGCTGTGAGATTAAAATCTATGTCAAACGTAATGTCGCTTCTCAGCAGAGAATTGATCTGATTGGATAATAGAGGGTTGATTACCTGGCTTGTTAACAGCGGATTTACCACCGCAGCCGTACCGGAAAAACCTTCTGCCAATCCAAGACCCTGAGCAGAAGAGGCCGGTATAAAATTTCCGCTCAGCAAAATGCTGGTGGCCTGTATCAGCTTTTCATCTTCGTTTTGGTTAAGGCTGTTGATCTGTGAAGTGATGGCCGGGTCTACTGTGCCTTCTATACCGGAGGGAACACGGAAAAAGAAATCGTTCTCAACGGATGTTATTGTGCCGCCAATTTGCAGCACCAGATCGATTGGAATACGCTGCCCCGGATCGGTTTGGCTGATGGAACCCGATGCCGCCAGCAAGCTCGAAATACTTGGCCGGGCTCTGTAAACAGCAGTAACATTGAGTCCGGCATCTACCAGATCACCCGACCAACTGATGGAACCACCTTCCTGTAGTGTGAACCTCCGCGTGAAGATATCGCCGCTCACAAACTGGTATTCCCCTCCGGTAATGTTGAAACGGCCAAACATACTCACATCTTGATCTTCCAGTAAGATTCGAATCTGGCCGGTTCCCTGTGTGCTCAAAATGTCGTTGGTAACGGGATCAAAAATTAGCCGAACGGTTATGGGATCATTCGCCTGAAATTGCAAATCCATGGTGAAGAGCTCCATAAAGGTGAGGTCCGGACCGCTATCCTGCTCTCCGTTAATTCGCTCAAGCTGCGTGAGATGTCGTTCCCAGAACGGCTGATCAAACGATTCTACAAATTGAATAAATCTTCGATTTTGCTCTATCTCAACTTCCGGTTCAAGCGGGATGGATATTCGGCTGTCGGATGCGATACTCAGCGGCCTTGTCGTTCGCAAAACAGGGGCGAAATTGGTTCCAACGATCTGTACCTGTCCTGTGCCATAAATACTGCCATAGAAGGGGATGTCAGGATCGTACGGGTTGTTCATAAAAAGCAGATTATCCAGGTCCAGTGTAAGGTCCAGAATGGTAAGCGGTGAAAAATCATCCAAATCAATCTGCCCGTACAGTGTGCCACGGTTGTTTCTGCGATCCATGAGGGTGATGTCCCGGAAAATCAGGCCATCTGTCCGGTTAAAATCGAGCTCTCCATTTAAGGTGTAATCCACATTTGTAAATGCAGGTTTTGCGTAAACATCTTCAATGTTGAATGTGGACTCGAAATCATAATCAGTTAGCGAACCACGTATAAATCCACTGCCGCTTGCACGCCCTTCAACTTCCTGCATAATTGTTGGAATGATAAATGTAACAATCCACATATCGATTTGGCGAAGATCGGCATCGAAATAAAAGAGATCGTCTTCGGGATCAGTATTTTCATCAGGCAGCCTGAAATAACCGGTTAGCAGCAGGTCTTGCCCTATACCATCATTTCTGTTGTAATAATTCTGATAGCGTTCGGGGTTGGTGTAAATATGAATCTCTGTATCGAATTGGTTGGTTTCCCTGTTGAGTTCACTGTTCAGGGTAATATCACCGATTACCCTATCCAGAATACGTCCATTTTCAACTGTGAGGCTTCCCTGAATGGATGGAATTTGCGTGAGCGTTTGTGTTGCAAAATCTCCGTTTAAAATACCCGAAAACCTGATTCTGCCACCAATCAGATCAGAAACTCTGTTTAGGTTGAAATCTCTTACACTGTATTCTACGGAATCGTTGAAATCGGCACTGTATGTTCCGTTGATTTCAAGGTAATCGGAATCACTTATCAGGATAAATTTTTCAACTTCAAGGGCATTTCTGGCATGATAACGCAGCATCGGATTGCCCTGAGTTTGCCAGTTGTAGGCATCAGTTCCCAGTGTGAGGCGGTCTATCAAAATATCAACGGTGCTGTCCCGAAGAAAACTGGTAAACAAAGATTCTACTCTGAGGTCGTCTTCAAGCCGTTCAAACCGTTGGCTTACGCGAATGGAGTCATCCCTCATTGTGAAGTTCAGGCTGCTGTTTTTTATATCCAGGGTATTCAGTGAAGCCTCAGAAGCACTAAGCTGTAGATCAACTGTACTGCTCTCTTTTAACTGATTCTGATATCTGAATCCGGCCGTAAATGCAGCATTGAAGTTGTTGGCACTGATGTCGCCGAATACAAAGTTTTGATCCATCAATTCACCCGTAATTAGCAGCCTCTCTGTTGATACATCTATATTTGTTCTGAACTGAGCCCGGCTTTCAAGATCGGGCAGATCGGGCAGATACATTCTGAGCAGTGAGAGATCACGTACAGTCATTTGGATATCTACACTGGCTGTACGTTGTTCATCCTCATCAAATATTGGTTGTTCAAGCTGCAAGGCAAATTCGGGATCAAACAGTATCTCTTCAGAAATTCGATCGCGCAGATAAGCGTGCCAGTAATTCCCGAAATTTTTCAGCAGATTGTACTCAAGGTTTCCGGATATTTCGCCATCAAAGAACGAACTGGTTAACCTCAGAACACGAGTGTTATTTGGGGCAGAGTTTAGATCAGCGTAGAATTGGTGGGCGCGAAGTGTATCCTGATCTATAGTGGATTCTTCCACTTCAAAACTGACCCGGCCGGTTAGATCATCAACTGTTTCCCACTGCATATTGGCCGAAAATCTGCTGTTGAAAGAGGTCTCTTCAGCGTGAAAGTCTTGATAAAATGTTTTCAGATTGAAATTTTCAACATCACCTTCTGCAACAAACTGAGTAACGCCATCCGATTTTCCGTAGAGGCCGCGGGTGGTAATTCTAAATTCAGAATCACTCCCGGTTATATTGTAATCAACGATTCCCGAATCGAAATTAAAATCTGCGATGAATGTATCCACATCGTACCCCAGGATAACACTTCTGCTCAAATCGAGTCTGCTGTTAAATCTGGCGTTGTTTCCGGTATCTTCGCCATTCAGTGTAACACGCCCCTGGATGATACTGCTGTTGATTGTATCAGCCAGGAAAGGGGTAATGTCCAGAGAGTCTACCTCGAAAAGGAGATTATACTGAAGAGTCTCCTCAAATTGCAGTGATCCGTCCAGAAGAAATGAACCGGCTTCAGTCTGTGCGTTAAAATCAGTTTCCAGCTGCTCTCTGTTTCCTTTCAATTCACCGCGAATGGTACTCAGCTGATATCTGTCCAGGTTAATTTCGTTCTCAAAGTAGGTATCAGAAACCCATGAGAGGGTGGTTGGGTGAATGACCATATTGTCGATCTGAGCCTGGTATGAGATGGAAGGCTCAAGCAGATCGGATGCTCTGGCTGATACAAGAATTGACGACTCGCCGATGTTTGCCTGCAACCTGTCCAGAAAATACTCGTTCAGTGTGCCCTCGGAGATCATTTCCAGCTGCAAATCGTTTTCAAAGGCAGGGTATCCGTTTACAAATTGTTGTACCAGCTCTGTAGCAAAAGAGCTCTCAGTAATCTGAAGTTTATACTCTGCATCTCTGAACTGTTGATTTAGATTCGGTTTGAAGAGGTTAACCGGGCTGGCTTCGAAACTGAAATCAGCATACCCAACACTGGTTGATATACGAAACCGGTTCAATTCAAAGTAGTGTTCGTCATCATAAAACTGGCCGGACAGATTAATCTGTTCGTAGCGGGTTCCCGGCAGATCGGCTACAAAGTCCGGCAGTTCGAAATAAACCTGTGTATCGGTTACTTCGAGGAAAATACTGAAGCTTAGATTTTCCACTTCAAAAGGTGAGGGAAGAGAAAGATTTTCTGGCAGGTTTATGGTTTCATCAACCGTAATGGAGCCATTGGAGACGGCAATTCTGGGTGCAAAGATATTGATTCTTCTAATAAGCTGGGGCTGCTCGCCATCTAAAATGGATCGTTCACGTACTTCTTCTCTCTGAACAAACGCTTTTGCTATAGTAAGTGAATCCCCGTCGAAACCCAGTTTGATGCTCGGTGAATCTACCTCAAAATATGAAATCGAAACATTTCTCTGAAGGAGTTGCCACCAGTTCACACGTACATCAGCGGTTTCGAAAGAGATAACCGGATCTTCGTTATTTCCGGGTGCAAAAACCATTCCTTGTTCAACGCCGGCAGTGAAGGGCAGAAACCCGGTGATTTTCCCAAATTGGAGATTTCCTTCAAACTGGTTGTTAAAGGTTTCAATCACTTCTGATCGGATATAATCTCTGCTCTGTGGCAGCTGCAGAACTCCAACAACGGCCACCACAAGTAAAAGGGAGATGATGGCCAGCGAGAAGAAAATTCGCCAGAACCATGTCCAAAGATTATATAGTATTCGCAGAATCAATCAGATGTTTTTTTATTGCTGTGGAGCTCACCAAAGACAATGCTCCATGCTTGTTTAATAAGGTCTATATCCTTAACCGTTTTCAGTAAGGGATGTTGCCAGCTTTCAA
>SLGA01000307.1 GCA_007123985.1 Balneolaceae bacterium
AAGCTCTATTTTCATGGCTGATACTTTTCCACATCATTTAACCCAATTTTCATTTTGAGTAGATCTAAATTCTCGATCTGGTTGAGCGCGGCGCGGCCACAAACTCTTCCTGCTGCCGTGGTACCTGTGCTTGTTGGCGGATCCATTGCAGCACATGATTCTCTCTTCCGGTGGGATACCACTCTGATAGCCCTTATATGTGCACTTCTCATCCAAACGGGTACAAATTTCGCGAATGATTACTACGATTTTGTAAAGGGTTCAGATCGCCCCGACAGAATAGGGTTTGAGCGGGCAACATCAGCCGGCCTGGTTCAACCCAAATCGATGCTTTTCGCAACCTATTTTACAATGACAATTGCCTTTTTTCTGGGTCTTTATCTGGTGTGGGTTGGCGGATGGGTTATTTTAGTAATTGGCCTGCTCTCTCTGCTTTTTGGTGTTCTCTATACAGGCGGCCCCTATCCACTCGGATACAATGGGCTGGGCGATCTGTTTGTATTTATCTTTTTCGGAGTGGTAGCTGTGATGGGTACCTATTATGTAAATACCCTTAGCTGGAGCACGGTCTCTTTTTGGGCGTCGGTGCCTGTTGGTGCTCTCTGTGTGAATATTCTTGTGGTTAATAACCTGAGGGATATTGAGCAGGACAGGATTTCCGGCAAGCGTACCCTGGGCGTTCTTCTGGGTGAACATGCTCTTAAATTAGAATATACACTCCTTGCAGCTGCTGCTTATGCAGTTCCTGTTTACCTGCTTCTTTCTGGCAAATTTAATCTCTTTATTCTATTGCCGCTGCTTCTCCTGCCGCTTTCACTGCTCCTTTTAAATACCATCTGGAATCATCAGGATAAACGCACCCTCAATAAAACCCTGGAACGAACAGCCGGTTTTATGATACTTTACGGTATATTTTTCTCAGCCGGAATTCTTCTGCAATGATATGATATCATATTTCACATACAGCCTTCCATTTTTAACTCCTTTCAAAACCGGGAGTTCTCTTTTTAAGCTTCGAAAGGGTGTAATTGTGCGATATTTCGGTGTGGAGGATTCCGTAGCAGAAGCAGCACCGCTTCCGGGTTTCTCATCTGAGTCACTTGAGGATGTTTTGAGCTTTTTTACTGATCACTCCGTGAGGATCAACCATTTTTTAGACAGCTCATTCACAGTTCAGAATGCCAATTCGTTTCTGAGCGACCTGCCTAAAATTCCTTCTGCCAGGTTTGCGGTAAGTATGCTTGCGCTTTCAGTACTGTCGCAACGTTCGGGCTGCAAGATCGAAGAACTTCTCAAAATCGATAACACACCTGATCGTCTCTCTGTAAACAGTGTAATTGGTACCGGTACCGAAACTGAAATCTATTCTGCCGTACAAAGTGCCGTTTCCGAGGGGTTTACAACTGTTAAGCTAAAGGTTCACTCCTCTCCGCACTCGCTTGCTGCCGTTCTGACTAAAGCTGCCGCACAATTTCCTGGCATCCTTTTCAGGCTGGATGCCAACAGATCCTGGCCTTTTGAAAAACTGTCTCACTACTCTTCACTCTTCAAAAATCTGCCGATTGAATACATTGAAGAGCCCGCGCAATACAACGGTGATGAAGAACTTGAGAAAATGGTGCAAGCTTCCGCTTTACCTGTTGCTCTGGATGAATCTGTCAATTCTCCCGAAAGACTCCTATCTGCCCTGAAAAACCATCCGAAAACCACACTTGTGATTAAACCAACACTATTCGGAAATTTTATTCAATTAGTCGAAACAATATCTGCTTACCGAAGTAGCTTTGATCAGATTGTGGTCACAACTGCACTTGAATCGGCGGTAGGCAGATCTATGGTAACCGAAGCTGCTTTTTTAATTGGTGACAGATCACTCGCTCACGGATTAAATACAGGAAGGTTACTCGCCGGAGATCTTTTGGATAACAGAACACCGTTAAACGGAATTTTTTCTGCTGTTGACAGAGATTTTACTCAACTGCGTTTTGACCGCCTGAACCAAACATTTTTAAAATCCTAACCCGAAAGCGGATGAAAGGGAGCTACCAGGCAATTCCGGAATTTTCAATACCAGATAAAGAGAATAGTTTTTTAAAATCGGAAGAGCATCACTATACCTACAATGATCTGTACCGGTTTACTTCAGAGTTGAATCAAATTAAGAAGAGATCCGGCTGGAAGGATGATGATTTAATCCTGATTATGGCCCATCCTTCCGAACAGCTTGTGATGCTGATTGCCGCGGCATTCCTGCTTGAGATCCCGATTATGCCCCTGCATCCGGATTCAACGGATCGCGAAATTCAACATCTGCTTGAAATCATCAAACCGGTTGCTCTTTACACTAACCAGGATCAGATTTCTGAACAACTCCGCGATCTTCAGAGAATTGTATTCACAGAGTCCAATCAGCACGATTTTTTTAGTGGTGAAGAGTTACGATTTGGAAATCCGGAAGGTTATGCTGGTTGTTTTCTCACATCAGGATCCACCGGAAAACCAAAAATTGTACCCATTAAGCGGCGTCAGGTACTCTTTCAGGCAGATTCATCAGCGCGAAACTTTCGCCCCTCTCCCAATAGGTACTGGCTGCTCTGTCTTCCACTTAATCATGCAGGCGGTATCAACGTAATCTACAGATCACTTCTTTACGGCTCTGCGGTTTTTCTTTCACGAGGTTTTGAGACAGAAACCATCCGAAAGCTGTTGAATGAGAACAAGCAATTTGAAGCTGCCTCGATGGTACCAACCATGCTGGAGAAACTTCTTGAAATGAAATTTTTCAGGCTGCAGTTCAACTTTAAAGGTCTGTTGATTGGCGGCGGACCCATCTCTCTGAATCTGATTAACCGTGCTCTTACAAGGGGAATCCCAATTGTTACAAGCTATGGTATGACGGAAACCTGTGCTCAGATTGCAGCTAATCCGATGTTGCGTTCCGGTGGAATGTACATCCCGAAACAAAGTGTGGGCATGGTATTTCAACCCAATGAAGTTGAGATACGCGATGAAAATGGAAATCCACTTCCACTTAATGAGCAGGGACAAATCTGGTTACGGGGGCCTCAGGTATTTGACGGCTACACAGATCCTGACATTAACCAAAAGGTAATTGATGCTGACGGATGGTTCAACACCGGTGATTTTGGCCATTTGAACCGAAAAAAGCATCTATTTATCGAAAGCCGGCGAACGGATTTGATTATCACCGGGGGTGAAAATGTAAATCCTGCAGAAGTTGAAGAAGCCCTAAAAGCCCTTCCCGGAGTTACTGATGCTGCCGTATTTGGTGTGTATGATAAAATCTGGGGACAGAAGGTAACCGCTTTTTACACATCCGATGCCGATAATCTCACATCGCAGTACCTGAGATCAGAACTTTCAGAACATCTGTTAAGCTTTAAAATTCCCAAAGAGTTTATTCGTGTTGAGGAGATCCCCCGAAACTCCATGCAAAAAATTCAGCGAACCGAACTGATCAAACAGTATCAAAAATTGAAATGAACCGCTTAGGGTGTCCAGGTTGCCACGCCGATGCCCGAATCACCCATCCCAAAATAGAGAAACCACGTATCTCCCAGCCTGGAAAGCCCTTCGATAAAAACAACGTTTGGAATCTGACCATCCACTTCTAATTCGAAGTCCGGTTCCATAAAAAATTCGTCGGATCGTTTCAGCAGGTTCCCGGGATCATTTATATCAAACAGGGCCTGCCCCGTTCTGTACACAAGATCTTCATCTGCCGAGTTGTAGAGCATCAGAATTCCATGCTCGGTAATGAGGGGTGTTGGCCCGGGTTCAACCAAACGGCTGTCGAACATACCTTCGCGTGGCCTCATTACCGGTTCTTCTACAGGTGTCCAGTTGATGAGATCTTCTGAATGAGCAATCCAGATATTTGTATCGCCGAAATACATCCAATATTTGCCATTGATTTTTTGTGGAACAATAGCGCCTGCTTTGGTCCATCCCAACTCCGGAAAAATGAGTCCGTGGCGCTCCCACTCAAACAGATCTTTTGAGGACGCCAGTGCCTGCCGTGCTGTTTCTCCATCATAGGCTGTGTAGGTTAACCAGAACGTGTCGTCAATTTTTGCGATTCGCGGATCTTCAGCTCCGCCGGGTAATTCCCACTCTTCCACCGCCCTGTATATCGGTTCGGGATGTCTGTCAAAATGCAGCCCGTCGGTACTTGTTGCCAACCCTACAACAGACTCACCGTTCCAGATACCAATACCTGTAGAATCTTCTGCTCTGTAGAGCATATAGATGGTCTCTCCGTCGGACCAAGAGGCAGGGTTAAATACATCTTTCGCTTCCCAGGTATCGCCCTGAGGAGTGATAATAGGATTGCCTTCATATTTAACAAAAGGCCCCATTTGCCAGTTTTCTTCATATTCTGTAGAACAGGCGAGTGCTGCAACCAGGCTGATAGTGAGCAGAAGCGGGAATACTGTTTTCATGCTGTGGATTGGTTTTAATATCGGTTATATCATGCAATGTACGGAAGTTCACCAAATCTATTCGAATCTTATAACCGGCATCGAACATTGGCATGTAACACCATTACCATTGTACATACACGAAATAAGTTTTGTTATCTAAAATCAATATTTTAGAGCTCATTACGAACCAATTCAACCAAAATGAATAGATCTGGTCCTAAACATTTTTCACTCTACAGAGATATCGAACTGGAAGCATTTTATGATGTAGCCAAGAAGATCGAAGAAAAATCATTTTTGCAAATTTGATGATTCATCTTTTTCCGGTGCTTCTGGTTACGTTGTACTACTGGCAGTACACCGATTTTCAGTTCGCAAAAATTGCAATCGGACTCGGAATAATATTTTACCTTGCTGTAAATCTTGAAACCACATCTTATCTGTTTCCATCTTCCAGGAAATTTTATAAGAAATATATTTTTTGGTTTAACATACCCATTCTTCTTTTAGCGCTTATTGGGGGCTATTATGTAGGGCAGGAATTGATGAACCTCAACATTGAACTTGAAAAAGGATTACTTGACGGTTTAAGCAGTGCAATCGTTGCCATTCTTTTTGTAACACTTTCATTTATCTGGGCTCACATTGGGCTCTCTCAGATATTTCTGGCATCGCGATCCATCTATCAAAGAAAAGCTGAAATGGAAGCAGATATGCGATTTGCAACTGAAGTTCAAAACAGAATTCTGAAGGATATACACATTTCACAAAATGGAACAGAAGCGTATGCCTGTGCAATACCGGCAAATGAACTGGGCGGCGACTTTTTTGAACTCTCCACCCGCGATTCCGCGATCTTCGCATCAATTGGAGATATTTCCGGCCACAGTTTCGGTGCAGGCCTGTTGATGACAATGGCTAAAAGTGCACTTCAAACTCACCTGGAATATAATAACGATCCATCTGCTATAATGGAGGCACTTAACAGAATGATGCTCAATCAAACCGACCGTGCCATATATGCAACCATGACACTACTACAGTTCAACCAAAAAGAGAAGCTTGCCACACTTTGTAATGCCGGTCATTTACCGATAATGCACTATCAGAAAAATAAACATCGTATTGAATACCGCCACAAAAAAGGGTTCGGTCTTGGAATTTCAGATAAAGCTGTGTTTTCTAACCTTGAGTTTAATACAGAACCGGGAGATCTTTTAATACTCTATTCAGACGGACTAATTGAAACCCGTGATGATAAGCTGATGATACGTGACTCCGCTTTTTTTGAAGAGATTGTGATGAACGCTATTGATGCACACTATGACACCCCAAAATCTCTTTCAAAGAACATACTTTCCCGTGTAAGAGAATCTGATTATTCCCAAAAAATGGAAGACGACAGCACAATTATTGTTATCGGGGTTTGATTTGATTCATCCAAACAGCCGTTTACATACCCAAAAATGACACGATCGTTACGTAGAATTATGCTGTTCTCACCTCATTCATCTCTCTCACTTTCTTAATCAGCAGATCCACTACATTATTCCGGTCGCGGAATACTCCATCGATTCCATCCTGGTCCAGAAAATCGAACGGCGGCTCATAGAGCGTGGCAACATCGAGATGGCCTTTTCGTGTGTAGAATTCAATCATCTG
>SLGA01000103.1 GCA_007123985.1 Balneolaceae bacterium
AAAAAGATTAAAAAAAATTAAATGAAGCGGCTTGTAACGCCCTCCTGATGATTTTTCAAGGGTAATCCGAATGAATAATCTATCGTATCTTATTAGACAAAATCTTAACTCTTTATCTTAAACCTGTATTCCAGAGCATCACTCGGTTCTCAAAGCTACAATAGGATCGAGGCGGGATGCTTTCCAGGCCGGATAAAATCCAAAAAACACACCAACTGCGGCGGATACACCCACGGCAACTATCATCGCTTCGGTAGAAAAAAGCGCAGGCCAGCCTGCATAGGTTGCAATCACTTCCGTGGCAAGTACACCTAATAAGATTCCACCAATACCTCCTAGCAGACATAAAACTACTGCTTCAATGAGGAACTGTAACAGCACATCGGGCGAGCGGGCACCTACAGCAAGGCGCAGTCCTACTTCGCGTGTGCGTTCCGTAACACTTACCAACATCACATTCATAATGCCTATACCCCCCACAAAAAGAGACACACCAGCTATAGAGGCAAGCAGCCAGGTCATAATACGGGAGGTTTCTGTTGCAGCTTCTGCAACATCTTCTTGTGTTTGAACTGTAAAATCATCCTCCTGATAAGGAGCCAGTCGGTGGCGTTCTCTAAGTAGATCCGTAATCTTTTGCTGTGCTATTACCATGGACTGCTCATCATAAACCTGAACATTAATCACCATGGCATGAGAGCGCCCTGAAACTCTTTGGAAACCGGTAGTGTACGGTATAATCATGATATCATCCTGCACGGAACCCATCAACGACATACCTTTTCTCGACAGCACACCAATAATCTCAATAGGCAGCCCTCTCACCCGAACGGTTTCGCCGATTGGATCGGAACCTTCAAAAAGTTCATCGACTACAGTTTGTCCCACAACAGCAACTAAAGCGGCCCGTTCAACCTCCTCTTCTGTAAACATTCTTCCACTTTCAACAGGCCACTGGCGAATTTGAAGATAGTCAGCCGATTGGCCGTATATACGGGTATGCCAGTTACGGTTTCCATAAACAAGTACACGCTGCGATCTCACCTCGGGGCTTGCAGCAACAACTTCCGGTATTTCATCCCTGATGGCGTGTGCATCTTCAATTGTAAGTGTGTTTGCGCTGCCCCCACCAATGCTTACACCGCCAAGCTGCCGCGCACCTGGAAAAACAAGTACTACATTCTGGCCAAGCCTGTTTACCTGCTCTTGCACTTCTGAACTGGCTCCCTGGCCAAGACCCACCATAGTGATTACGGCTGCTACACCAATCACAATACCCAGAGCCGTTAGTATGGTACGCATTCGATTTCTGCGCAATGCTTTAAAGGCAACATAGGGAACGGCAGAAATTTTCATGATATGGCCTCACTTTCTTGTTGAATTTTTTCTTCGTCTTTCCAGTTTTCAAGAGCCTCGAGTGCATCAAGCGGTTCGATGATTTTGTCTGAGCTCTTCAAACCGTCGCGAAGGGTTACAATTCGGTTCGAAAACCGGGCAATATCGGGTTCATGAGTTACCATCAGAATGGTCAGTCCATTTTGGTTCAGCCTTTGAAAAAGTTCTATAATTTCAAGTGTTGTACGGCTGTCCAGATTACCGGTTGGTTCATCGGCCAGTAATATTTTTGGTTTCGAAACCAACGCACGCGCAATGGCCACCCGCTGCTGCTGCCCGCCGGAAAGTTCATTCGGGTTGTGATCGGTTCTGTCGCCCAATCCCACAATTTCGAGCGCTTCGCGGGCACGTTTGTGAATCTCTTTCCAGCTGAGGTTGTCATCACTGTACAGAAGCGGCAATTCTACATTTTCAAGTGCTGATGTTCGCGGAAGTAGGTGAAAACTTTGAAAAACAAATCCAAGCATTCGGTTTCGGATTCCGGCGAGTTTTTGCTTATCAAAAGTGGCAACATCCTCACCGCCCAAAAAGTAGGAACCGGCTGTTGGCTGATCGAGGCAACCGAGAATATTCATCAGCGTTGATTTACCTGAACCACTGGCACCCATTATAGACACAAAATTGCCTTCCGTGATCTCCAGATCAATTCCACGCAGGGCTTCAACCGCAAGTGATCCCGATTTATATACCCTTGTGATTCCTTTTAACTGTACAATTGCCATAACTCAGAATTGTGCCTGACTTCCGCTAAACAGACTTCTTCTGTCCTGCTCATCACCGGTTCTAAGGGAGAGCCCTACCGCGAGTTCATCACCAGGTTCAAGGCCTTCCACAATTTCGGTGTAAACACCATCACTGAGGCCGGTTTTTACCCGTTTTGCTACGAGGTGGTCGCCATTATAAAGATACACTCTGCCGTCCATCCCATCTTCAGATGGCGGATCTTCCGGACGAATGGAGTCAGGGAGTCTCGCCCGTAATGCCGTATTTCTAGCCCGTACCACATCATGCCGTTGTGCGGTTATAATGGATACTTCAGCTGTCATTCCCGGTTTTAGAAGCCTTTCATCGTTATTTACGGCAATGATGGTTTCATAATGAACCACATTATCTTCAACAATAGGAGCATTTCGTACCTGAATCACCTCGCCAAGAAATGTACGGTTGCGGTATGCATCAACATTAAATTCTACCTGCTGCCCTTCTACAACCGTACCGATATCCGCTTCGGATACATTGGCGTGGATCTGCATCTGGCTGAGATCGGCCGCAATTTCAAACAGAATTGGTGCACTTAAACTCGCAGCTACGGTCTGGCCCACATCCACATCGCGCGAAATTACCATCCCATCCGTTGGGGATGAGATAGTGGTTCTGTCCAGTTCCCGCTGTGCACGCTCAAGTGCATGTCGCCGAACCCGAACCTGAGCTTCTGCCTGCCGAAGGGTTGCACTGGCCTGATCTGCCTCCTGAGGGGATAAAAACTGGCGTTCCCGAAGCTCCTGTACCCTTTGCCATTGCATCCTTGCAAGTTCAAGACCGGCCTCTGCCGATTCCAGTTCTGCCTGTGCAGAGCTCACTTCAGCTTCAAAAGTGGAGGGATCAATCTGCGCGATTACCTGCCCGCGGGTTACCATGCTGTTAAAATCCACAAAGAGTTCATTAATTATTCCGCTTACCTGACTTCCAACAGTCACTTTCTGCACAGGCTGTAACGATCCGTGAGCCACAACACGCTGAGATACATCACCTGTATCAACGCGTTCTGTATGAAGTGGCGGCAGCCCGGAATCGGAGCTGTTAAAATATCCCGATCCCCACAAGAAGAGAGGAATAGCCACAAGAATTACAATAATCAGATATTTGAGTACATTCATGCCTTCTTAAACTAATCTTTTTTAAGGTATGTGTTGCATCCGTCAGTTGATAACTTTTAAATATTCACATTATTTTTGTATCAAACTGTTAAATGTACACTTTCAAATCTTACTGATTACAGGGAAACACACCTTGTGTTTCGTTACTTTTCTTCACAAACAGAGCATAACTTAATGGCGGAACGGTAATCTCCCCGTTTACTGCTTTTGCCTGTACAGCATCTTCATCTGTGCCTCGTTTTTGGACGGGATGAAGTTCCAGGTTACTGAATCCGGGCAGGATAATGGTTCGGCTTTCCAGATCTGCATTAAACACAATGATGATTCCGTCTAATTCAGGATCAACCGGCTCACCTGCACAAAGCCCGTCCGAAACGGACATGGCAATAATTCCGGGTACCTGATTGGGGCCTGTATTGTGAAACATAACGCGGCTGTTGATGGCATAAGCTGTATCAAGCCTGAAAAGCGGAGAACTGTATCTGATTTCAAGTTGCTCCCGAAACATCCGGTTTGCAAATTCCATGTGCTTTGGTTCCACCTGTATAATCGGGTTCGACATGAACTCCTCCATCTCATTCCAGAGATTTTCGTTATCCCATGCGGGAGGAAGTCCGGTTGCCCATTTATGATCTTTCATGGTAAAATCAACCGCATTATACCAGTCGCCTGAATCAAAACTGTTTCTGTCCATTGATTTTGATCTGAGCATGTCGGTTCCCATCTGATAGAACGGAATTCCCTGGCTAAAGTTGATGATAGCATTGCTTAGGTTATGAATGCGAACACGAGTATCCATGTCCAGGTTCGCCGGTAGTTTGGTTTGGGTATTATCCCAAAGAGTCTCGTTATCGTGCTTATCGATGTAGTTTACCGTTTCCTGCGGAAGAAGTGCATACCCAATGTATTCGTTACTGCCCGTAACACGGTCACCATAGCGGTTGATGTATGGATAATTTGCAAGATTGCCTGCCATACCCACCCGAATTCGATCGGCCTGGCTTAGTAGTAATTCTAATCTTTCGGCAGAATCATCCGGTGCATGCTCGTTAGGAAAGAGATACTGGCCGCTTGTGAACCCTTGCCGGGCACCATCCCAGGAATAGTTTCCTCCCCGAATGCCATCGCGAAGGCGGTCATTGAAATTACCAATACCGGTTCCTCCCATATTAAACTGGCTGGCCTGAGTAAAAATTCTGTTATCAGCCACCTCGCCAAAATTCCACCCTTCACCATACAAGTATATATTGGCGCCGTCTACACCGTGCTCTTCCGGTGTTAAGGCTGCAAGAGAATCACGAAGGTTTTCCATCACATAGCGCGGATGATGTCCCATGAGATCAAACCTGAAGGCATCAATCTTGTACTGCTTTGCCCACAATATCACGGAATCGATCAACAGTTTCTCCATCATTTTATGCTCTGCCGCGGTATTGTCGCAACAGGTTGATGTCTCAATTTCACCTGAATCTGGATTGTATCTGTGATAATAACCGGGCACAATTTTATCCAACACGGAAAATCGGGAATCAGGACCGGACGCAAAGGTATGATTGTAGACTACATCAATAACAGTGTACAGCCCGATTTCGTAGAGCGATTTTACCATTTCGCGAACTTCAAGTATTCGCTGAGGCCCATCCGGCTCAGTTGAGTAGCTGCCTTCGGGCACATTAAAATGAAACGGATCGTACCCCCAGTTAAAGCCGTCCAAAGTGGCAAGTCCATCCATCCTTCCCGGCAAACTGTACGGTTTCTGAATCAGATCTGTTATGGGATTTTCATCTGCGAGACTTTCAAACACTTGCCTGATTGGTGTATCTCCAAATTGAGCACAATACTCCTCCAGCCGGCCATCATCTATAAATTCACAGATTCTATCATACGAATGATGCAGATCCACGCGCCGTGATGTATCCTCAACAACCGTGGCGATATCATTGATTGGCAGAAGATGCAGATGCGTAAGACCTGCATCAGAAAGTTCTGTCAAATGACGTATTCCATCACTCAGATCGTTTCCATTTTTTCCGTTAAAACTAAATGCACTGTACGTTCCGCGGTATGTATCGGGTACGGTTTCATCCCAGATACTAAAATCGCGAACATGAGCTTCATATATGGTAAGATCAACCGGACGCAATTGTGATTTCACCATCTCATCCCAGCCGGCCGGTTTAAATTCTTCTGAATCGAGATGAATAAACTGGCTGAAATAACTGTCAACAGATAGGCTTACTGAGTATGGATCTGTAACCCGGAACTGATGAAACTCACCACTCACCGGATGATAGACATCTACCAGAAATCTGTAAAACGCTTGATCCCAATCACTACTTCCCGAAAATTCCCACACACCGTTTGTGCCAGCCGGGGCATCCGCTTCAATACGGTCAATTAGCTCCTTTTCCATATCAAATAGTTCTATTTTTACCCTTTTAGCTGTTGGTGCCCATAATTTTACTTTAATAGAATTGCTCGTGTAGATTGGACCCAGGTCTCCTTGATATGTAAACAGATCATCAATCAATCCCGGAAACTGAACTCTTGTGGCCCTATTCACATTATCATATCTATCGTATTCTACAGCAACAAGTTGACCTTTTATTACTTGAAATATTCTATTAGTATTTAATTCCACCGAGAATACTGCCCGATCAGCGATATGCCGAAATGCGGAAGCCAGTTCCTCAGGCAGCTCAGACCGCGGAGTAAGGTTAATCGATTCTCCGCCGGTCACAACTCCGTTTCTAACTGAAATTTCGGCATCTGCACTAAATCGTAACTCAACCCGATGCGCAT
>SLGA01000220.1 GCA_007123985.1 Balneolaceae bacterium
CCACTCTACAAATTCCCATCCATTAGTAGGGGATGCCGTCAGTTCAACCATTGTCCCATCCTTATACTCATCCTGTTCCGGTTCGATGCTTACCGAACCTTCACCCTGAGTATTTATAATGAGATTAAATGTGACCTCCTCTGATTCCTCTGCAAAAACCGCGGTTACTTCTCTATCAGAATCTAATGTGATTTCAATCGTGGTTTGAAATGAATTGATATCACCCCTCCATCTTACAAACCTCCACCCATCGGAGGGGGATGCCGTAAGTTGAACTATCGTACCGGACTCATAATCATCCTGATCAGGATTTATGTTCACAGATCCTTCTCCATCAATATTTACATCGAGTTCGAACGTGCTTTCATCCGGTTTCTCCTCTGCAAATATGGCGGTTATTTCTTTATCGGAATCCATGGTCAACTCAACTGAAGTTTGGACAGAATTAATATCACCGGTCCATTCCACAAATTTCCAGTTGTCAAAAGGGGATGCCAATAGCTCAACAATCGTTTCGGGATTATACTCATCCAGTTCAGGGTCTATGTTCACAGATCCTTCTCCTTCAATATTTATAGCGAGATTAAAAGTGATATCTCCGGGCTCTTCCACGAATACAGCGGTAACTTCTTTCGGGCTGTCAATTGTAATTTGTTGTGGATTTTCAGAACCGGAGAGATCTCCCTGCCACTCTACAAACTTCCATCCCTGATTGGCATTGGCAGTTAGTTCAACTACAGTTCCATCCTCGTAATCACTACTCTTTTGATGAATTATATCTTCTGTAACAGTACCTTCACCATCAGTATTTATCGTGAGTGGATATTTTCTGATTTCGAAAACAGCATTTACAGTTTTTTCCTCATTTAACGTAATTTGTACCGGATTTTCTGTGCTTGTAACATCACCGGTCCATTCCACAAACCTCCAGCTATCAGAAGCCCGTGCCGTTAATTGAATCATTGGTGCAATAGAGTTATCATCAGGTTCAAATTGCTCAATATCTACAGTACCCTCACCATGAACAGTTAAGGTTAACAACTCGTCAATAGGTATAAAAATAGCTGTTACATTTGTTGGCTGATTGATGATAATCCTTTCCGGATTCTCATTCCCTTCCAGGTCGCCATCCCAACCTGAAAATATCCACCCATCAGCTGAATGAGCCGTTAACTCAATGAGGCTGCTATACTCATAATCAGTGGTTTTTTCTTGTATTACCTGTTCTGCCACACTTCCTTCGCCTTTAATACTGATGGACAGCGGGTATTCTCTATTTTCAAAGACTGCTGTGACCTCTCTGGCCTCATCCATTCTAATTACGGTCGGATTTTCTGAGCCGGATAGATCTCCCCGCCATTCCGCGAGTTTCCAGCCTTCCGCAGGATTGGCAGTTAACTCAACAAAAATTTCGTGATCAAATTCTGTCGATTTCTCATTGAGAACTCTTTCTGTTACAGTACCCTCACCCTCGATGAGTATGCTCAGGGGATATTTTCTGTCAATAAAAAAGGCTATGATATTTATATCGGTATTCATTGTAACCACAGTAGGATTATCGCTGCCTGAATAATCGCCTCTCCAGCCACTGAAAACCATATTTTCATTTGCAAAAGCAGTAATTTCCACTTCAGAGCCCTCATCAAATCCACCTTGTGAAGGCATCACTGTGCCGGAGGCTGCCGGATCAGTTGATGTGGTTAGAGTATAAACCGGATTAGATTTGGTTGAACATGATATAAATAGGATTAAAGAAAAAACTACAGCTGTAAATATCTGCAGTGCTTTCATTATGTAACTCTCTCTTCTGTGCGTAATATTCTTCTGCGATAGAATCATTACTTATATAAAGAAAAATGTCATGATTTTGCTTTATATGGAAGTAAATGAATGTTTGCAGATATCACAGATTAATTTCCCGGGAAGGTTCTGGACCGGTTTAATAGATAGAACTATGGGTGGTAATGTGTAGTTTTTTGAAAAAATTACTGAATCAACATTAGCTTTTCCGTTTTCACATCACTGTCTGTTACCATTCTGTAGAAGTAAACCCCGGAGGAGAGTCCGTTCATGGTTAGCGGAATTTCGTAGTAGCCAATATTGAACTCTTGGTCAATAACCGACCGGATGTGGGCACCATTTGAGTTGAACAGATCGATCCTAACGCGTGTTGGCTCCGGAATTACAATTGGAATGGTTGTATCTATCCTGAAAGGATTTGGAAAATTATTACCCAAAGTTAACTCTCCATCAGAAAAAACAAACTCAATATTAATGATCCTTGAAAGATCCAGGCCTGCAGCAACTGCAGTGAAAGTGACGTTCTCTTCGCGCGTACCGGTTACAGAAAATATTGCAACTCCGCTTTCATCGGTCTCTTCCTGAATGGCAACAACTGTTGGATTGCCACCGCTTGGCCGAAGTGTAACAGTAATTCCTTCAACCGGTTCAAGACGCGTATTTACAACCGTAACAATAATCTCACTTTCCTGAATACCGGTTGCTAAAACTCGATCCCGCGATAATTCTACCTGAGAATTTGAGGCGCTTACATTAATCGTTGATACTTCTACTACGTCAGAATAGAGGCTAATGCCTGCTTCTACTTGCGTTCGAAGACGATAATAGTAGGTTGTGCCCGGAGTAAGGCCCGTTACCGTTATTGCTGTGCCGCCTCCCACATTTCTGTTTTGATAGCCGGAAATAAATTCTTCAAAATCTTCACTTCTTGAAACGTCCATTCTGTAGTTATTTGCCTCCGGTACGCTTTCCCAGTTTGCTCTGAATGAGACAGCGGTTCTTTCAGTTGCATTTAAAGTAACGGGCGGTAGTAGAACATCAGTTGTGAACATAACCTCATCACCAAATGCTGATCCGTTTTGGTTGGTTGCATATGCCCGCACGAAGTAATTTGTGCTGTGATCAAGCCCCGAAACCAGGATTGAAAACTCCATTTCAGGGTCATCTGTTTCAATACAATTGTTAGCAAAGCCGGGCATTTCTGTCCGTGAGTAACAAAATCCAGTCTCGGTCACAGGTAAGCCGCCGTCATCAGAAACCGATCCACGGAATAGTGCCTCAAACAAGCCTATATCTTCCGGTTCGAGAGTTGTAACAGTTGGGGTGTTGGTACCAAGTGTAAAGAAATTTCTGTTTTGGCTGTAAGCAGTACCGGACTGATTGATTGCGTAGGCCCGCACATAATAGGTAGTGCTTTCATTTAAGCCTGTGATTGTAGCTGAAAATTCATTGCTGCTGCTATTCACTTCAGTGCAGTTATCAGAACGATTCGGATTTATATTTTCTGACCAGCAGACGCCATTTCCAATAACGGGCTCACCACCATCATCGGTTATTTCCACATCAATTACAGCTGAATTGAGAGATATGTTTCGAACATCATTAATACGAAGTGTAGGCACAAAAAAGAGAGGTTCCCCATCACGATAATCGGCTATAACGTGTTTAATTTCACGCATACTGCGCGCATTATCTGCCGGCGCTCCAGAGTCTGTGTAAGAGCCGGTTGGTGACCCGAGATGGAGTACATCAGGGTTTGAAAATGTGTTGTAGGATATATCTCCTTCATTATAGGTCATAACTGAAACGTATCCGCGCCCGTCACTTCCTGTCCATCTCCATCCCGTTGAGTATTCGAAAATACCACCTGCACTGCCTGCAGCATTTTGTTGTTGATTGCGGCTGTGATTCTTACCCATGTTATGCCCCATTTCATGAGCGTGAGTGTTTCCCATTGCCTGCTGCACTCTGGTTATTGAAAAACCTAACTGAGGTAAGCCGTTTGGATTGTTCATCAGCCAGGCGATTCCACCTACATCATCAGCAAGTGTAAACATGGCTACGAGATCAGCTCCATATTCATCCCGCCACTCATGCACCTCTTCCATATACCCATCAAACTGGCTTCCAAAGGGATTGAAATTACGTGAGGCGGTTAGTCGGCGAAGGTCTGTTACAGAAGGGCTGTCAATGCCCCGAGCTTCCTGGTAATCTACCTTTGCACGGTGAACAAGCCGAAAAACTACGTTTGTCTGGCCGTTATCAGCTGCTTGCTGAGCAACAGCCATTGCCTCGTTGATCACATTATCGATACCACCCGCATTCGATATTGCCCAATTTTCTGCTTGTGGTGTATAAACTATCATTACGTCAATTACGTCGATGCGGTCTGGGTCAAGTGTTAAACTTGGAGCTGTTCGCTCAACTTCAACTGTTTTTTCAAAAGAGGTGATTTCATGATCAACACCGCAGGAAAGTTCATCGGTTTTGTGTGGATCTATATGCAGCATCAGATGACTTTGTACGGCATCATTATAGGATATTGTGTAAAAGGTGTGGCCGGATATATTCCGGATGTTAGACAACACTCTGCCATTTGAATACGACAAGGTGATATTGTTATGCCATTCTCCATTTATATGACCGGTTATTGACCAATTATTCTCATCATGATGGATTACGCGCTCTACATCAACCAAATAGACATCACCGGCGCCGTTTGTGATGGAAAAATCTCTTATCTGATTGTCTCTCAGACTATATAGAACTTCTTTGTTAATCGTAACATTATCAGCTGAAATTTGTGATCTGTCTTTAGCAACCCATCCCGATAGTGATGTTTCAGTGGCCCTGAACAGTTCATTGGTAGCCTGTGCATTTAAAATGGGATAATAGCCTAATATGAATAGTAATAGTATAGGTGTGAATAGTCTTTGTGTTGAAATGTGTAACATCTGTCAGAAATAATGGATACGTGTTATGCCCGTTAACGGATTCATTTTTAGGAGCCGAAATGATTGGTTCTTCATATACTAAAGCATGAAGTGTTATCACTCAGTATATACCAAGTTTAACAATTCTATGCTGAAATTGTTTGATTGCAAAATTCAAAAACCACTCTTTTTCTAATCCAAATGGCACAACGTTGTACGGTTCAAATATTTCATGGATTACATTAGTTGCGTCATCAAGTAAAGTCTCAAGGTGTTTTTCGAAAGATTCCCTGCAATCGGGATTCTCATTTAGTAAACGATTTATTAAGTAAAGTCCATAAGCAATATGGCGTGATTCATCCTGCTTCAATTTTGTGATTCCTTCAAGAAGTCCGGGTAGTAAATTATTCTCCCGCAGCATTTTGTGGTATGCTTCATACCCGGTTTCAGCAAGTGTTCCTTCAACGATCATGTTGTAAGTACCGGATGCTTTAAGCTGGGACAGGGGAGAATGATCGGTATAGAGTCTGTTCAAATCTTCCGGTAATTGATTGTAAAATAATTTCTTATAAAAGGGTTTATGGAAGCGTTCGAAATCCGGACGAGTGATCATCACATCATTTACAAACCGTGAAAAAAATTCTGTATGTTTTGCCTCTTCCCATAAAAATGACGTTAAAAAGATCTCCTCTTCCAGGCGCCCTTCTTTTGAAATTGTCTGTATTAGAGGTAAAAGATCAAGGGTAACGGCTTCTTCTCCTGCCATGAAAAGTGCAGAAAGATGTATGATGATCTCCTTTTCATCATCCGATAATTTTTCCCAATCTTCTTTATCTCTTTCAAAGCTGATCTCCGCCGGATCCCAAATTCCAAATTTCTTCGCCTTTTGAAACAACTGCATTGGATAACTGTCAAAATCAAGTCCGCCGGTTGTGGTTTTGAAAGACGTATGCTCCTTTCTGATGTTGATACTTTCTAATTTATCAGAAATATAGGGTTCATCGAGTTCCTCCTTTTTATATGAAGGTGCAGTTTGCAACAGAGCGCGTGCAGCTTCTTTTTGATTGCTTAACATCACAATGCTGCCTTTTTCCAGTTTCAGAGAACCTTTCATGATCATCATGGCCGGATCTTTCTTTTTTTCTATTAAAGTAAGCCATGTATTTTCGTCTCCTGTTAAGATGATGTTAGCAAGGTCAAGATCCTTTTCTACTGCATATCGTAATTCATGGCACTCACCATACTGTAAATCCAGATAGAACCCTACTGCACTCTTTTTATTCAGAGTGGCTGATGGCGGATTCATTCTCAGCAAAA
>SLGA01000159.1 GCA_007123985.1 Balneolaceae bacterium
GTATCATATTGAAATGATCGAATTCCGGATAGTTCGTTGATGCCCCTGTATTGCTCATGTGTACAAGGGGAATTTCCGAAAATTCAGAAACTACAGATTGGAATCGGCTCTGTTGTTCTCCAGCAAAAGCACTTCCGGGATCGTCAGCCGTAGCATAGTGAGAATAGATCCCTCTGCAAAGTAAACGCTGGTTCAGTACGGCCAGCTCCCTCACCTCCTGACGCTGCGATGGAGAAAAACCAAGCCTTCCCATACCGGTATCAAAATTAAGATGGTAAGAGGTACCATCCATCAAAATTGAGAAATGGGAAACATGGCTTATGGTGGCAGTCAGATTATGGGTGATGTAGGCAGCAGCGTTATCATACGTGGGAACACCAAATACAAGTATCGGCTTTTTGATGCCACCCATTCGCAATTCGATGCCTTCGTCCACAGTGGCTACAGCAAGCCAATCAACAGCTTCTTCAATATGTTTAGAAACCTGAACGGCGCCATGCCGGTATGCGTCGCACTTAACAACAGCAAGTACTTTACGTCCATTTACCTTATCTTTAATTTTTTGAATATTTCTTGATATAGCCCCTAATTGTATATGTAAAAATGAGTTAGGAAAATTATTTTTCAACTTCTTCCTCCAAAATATTTCTTCTTTCGTTTCTTTAAAATTACGTTTGCTGCATTGTAGCCCGCAGCTCCGAACACACCGCCACCGGGATGGCACGAAGCGCTTGACAGGTACAAATTACCGATGGGAGTTTCGTAGTTGCTTAGCTCCGGGGTTGGTCTGAACATAAACATCTGGTCAAAATTCATCTCAACGTGCATTACATTTCCGCGAAGCAGTCCGTGTTTCCGCTCAATATCCAGCGGACTTTGAATATACCAATCAATAAGTTTGCCTTTCATATTTGGTGCATATTTTTCAACCACACCGTAAATTTTTTCAGCTTCACGTTCACGGATATCATCCCACTTCACACCATTGGCCAGTTCGTACGGATGCCATTGCGCCCAGGCAAAGAGCGTGTGCTTTCCATCTTTGGCAACTTCCGGGTCAATTTTTGAAAAAGTCATGGCCAGTACGGCGGGATCTTCCGGTGGATTTCCTTTCATATAATCGCCAATGGCGCGGTTCATATACTCCACAGATGGCGCCAAAAGCTGCATTCCGTTGTGGATGATCGAATCATTCGGAGCTGCGGTATATTCAGGCAGCTCTTCAACAGCGCATCGAATCACCATACCAAATCCGTTACCTACCTGAATATCCTCCACTTTCTTGAACATGGATGCATCCAGATGCTCTCTGCCTACAAGATTAAGCATCGTTGTTTGAACATGCGCGTTTGAAACAATAAGATCTGCTTTATAATAATCATCATTTTCGGTGATGACACCCCGGGCTTTCCCATCAGTAATATCAATCTTCTTTACGGGGCTTTCCGCAATAACTTCACCACCATGCTCAATGATGAGATTCTTCATGGCCTGCGTTAGCATACCGCTTCCACCTTTCGGGTGTTTAGCTCCGCTTTGATGAAGCATGGATTGCCATCCCACAAAATCACCGGTAGCACTCTGATCGGGCAGCGGACCCGATTGCGCAGCAAACCAGATGAGAGCCGCCTTCAGATACGGGCTGTCAAACGCTTTTTCAACCACACTTCCATAGCTGCCCAGTATTTTTTGCAGGCCGTTAATCTGCTCTCCTTTTTTAAACATGGAACCATCGCGAATCTGGCCTTTTGCCATCTCCATAAAAATATTTTTTCCGGAGGGTGGCACCATAAATGCCTTCAGAACTCCTTTGTTGATGCGCGACCAAAACTCTATAAACTCTCTGTAATTCGCCACATCCCCAGGTGATACAGTTGCAATAGACTCGAGAGTTTGTTCCAGATCTTTATGAAAATGAATCACTCCCTTTTTATCCGGCAGCGGATAGCTCATAAACGGATCCATTTCGATGTATTCAAGCCCGTATTTGGTCAGTTCAAGCTCTTCAATGATTCCTGTTTGATGAATCATAATGTGAACAGAAGAGCCCACATCCATCCGGAAACCGTTCGGATTTCCTTCCGATTGAAACATCGTTTCCGTGCACACAGCCCCTCCGATGGTATCACGGCGCTCAAGAACCCCTACTTTCATTCCGGCTTTGGCAAGGTAACATCCGGTAACCAGGCCATTATGCCCGGAACCAATAATAATCGCATCAAAACTCTTCATATCTCGTATTGGTTAAAAAATGTGGAATGAATTTTATGTTTTAGTAAGTTCTCAAAACAACGGTATCTTCTATCCCATTCAAAACATTCAAAATAAAAAGTAAGCGGCATCATAATGCAATTTTTTAAGACCTTTTTCGCATCTCTGCTTGGAACTATTTTAGGAATTCTTTTACTCATTATTATACTATTTGCGGCTGTTGTTAGCAGTTCATCAGAACCTGAGCCTTACATTCGGGCAAACACTGTTCTTACAATTACACTATCGGGTGATATTCCAGAGCGTACTCCGGATGATCCGTTGCAGGAATTGCTGAATCCCGGAGCAGGAGCAAAAGTTTCTGTAGCATCATTAAAAAGCAACCTTCGCAAAGCAGCCGCCGATGATAATATTGCCGGAGTCTGGATTACAGCCAACAATGTTCTTGCTTCCTGGGCTAATCTTGAATCCGTTTATGATGCACTTGGCGAATATAAAGAGAGCGGTAAATTTCTCTATTTCAGCACAGATGATATTGGAATGAATGAAAAAGCATATATGCTTGCAACCCGGGCAGATTCCGTGTTCTATACACCGGAAAGTATTTTTAACTTCAGTGGATTTTCTGCGCAAATTACTCTCTACAGAGGATTCCTCGAGAACATCGGAATTGAACCGGAAATGATGACTGTTGGCAGATATAAATCCGTTGTGGAACCCTACCTGAACCGAGCTATATCGGATGATTACAGGGTACAAATTGAGCATATCATTGATTCTTATTCATCCACATTTGTAAATGCCGTATCAAATAAAACAGGTAAAACTCCCGAAGAAGTACATGAGTTGATTAATACACCACCGGTTGATCGTGTTCAGTTTGCGCATGAAAACGGCTTGATTGATGTTCTTGCCTACCACGATGAAGTGGAGGATTATATTAAAGACAGAATGGGATTGGAAGAGGATCAAACATTCAGAACGGTATCTCACGGCAGATATTCAAGAGTATCTTATCAGCGTGCAGGTGTTGAAACCACAGAATCATCAAATAAAATTGCAGTGATTTATGCCTCAGGGAACATCATGCCGCAACTGGCCGACTCACCATTTGGCCAGTCGGGAAGCATTACCGTTCAGAATTTCAGGAAACAAATTGACAGCGCACTTGAAGATGATGATGTAAAATCAATCGTGGTCTACATTAACAGCCCCGGTGGTGCTGCCACAACATCTGATATGCTTTGGAGAGAGGTAAAAAGAGCATCAGCGAAAAAGCCGGTGGTTGCCCACATGGGTACAGTAGCTGCGTCAGGTGGTTATTACATGGCTATGGGTGCAGATACTGTGGTAGCACAACATAATACCATAACAGGATCAATTGGTGTGGCATTAATGATCTTCAACGCCAGTGAACTCCTCACTGATAAATTGGATCTTGACTACGATATTATCAAATCACACGAATTTACTGATCTGTTCGATTTAACCCGCCCTCTCAGCGATATCGAAAAAGATGTTCTCCAAAGCGATCTTGATGCTTCGTATGAGGTATTTTTGAATGTTGTAGCTGAAAACCGAGGCATGACGCGGGATGAAGTACACGAGGTAGCCCAGGGCAGAGTTTATACCGGTTGGCGTGCCAAAGAACTTGGCCTCGTTGATGAAGTAGGTGATCTTGAGCGATCATTGGAAATTGCAGCTGAAATGGCTGATATCACTGATTATAACATTGATATCTATCCAAAAAGAGAAGATCTTTTTCAGGCATTATTTGGTGCAGCTGATGCCCAGATGCGCTCAATCATGTTTGGATGGATTCCCGATAACATGAGAAATGAAGCAGAAACGCTGCATATGATCACATCTCAACAGGATATTCGAACCTGGACACTCTTACCTTTACACATTGATACAAGATAAAATACACATCGTGCTTATTTAGTTATGATTGAACAGTTGAGTGAAGGCTTTTTCGAAATATTTCAGGATGGTACATTTCAAAAAATGGACCCATCCAGACTTGAAAATGTGGATCAGGACGAGTCTTTGGGGAAATACTCATCAGCTCTTGGGATTGATCCACTTCTGATTCGATTCAACGGCAAGATTATTCTTCTTGATCCAGGTCTGGGCTGGGGTCTGGATCACAAAAGCAGTTACCAAAATACGTCCAGTGTGGTTACAAATCTCGATATATTCGAAATCAGGCCCGAAGAGGTAGACTTAGTGATTCTGAGCCACCTTCACTACGATCATATTGCAGGCTGCACCTATGTGGACAACAATTTTAAGACCATCGCAACATTTCCAAATGCGCGATACATTGTTCATAAAGATGAATGGATACATGCATTAAATCAAGCCGGATCCAAAAATGACAAGAAGGGGGCAACTTACAATCTTGATGAGTTTTACAAACTGGTTGCAGAGAACAGAGTTGATTTCTTCGATCAAGATTTTTATTCACCCGTTTCGGGAATCACAGTGATGAAAACAGGAGGTCATTCCCCCGGTCATACAATTGTTAAAATCCGGGAAGAAACGGGAATTTCTTACTTTATGGGAGATTTGGTTCCTACCGAATATCATCTGAATCACTATGCAATGAAACAGATAGACTGGGATCCTGTTCAGTCGAAAAAAGCAAAAAAATGGATATTAACAATGGCTTCTGAACAGAATGCAACTATTTTTTTCTACCACTCATTATTCAGAAAATCAGGTTTGATTTCTCAGAATAAAAAGAACCAATTTTTGTTAATGGAACCCCGAAAAAAGTAACCGGACAGGTTACTTATTCATGGATATCAAAAACTCTTCGTTCGATTTGGTTCCCTTCATTTTATCGAGCAGAAACTCCATCGCTTCGAATGCGTTGTGCTTATTTAGATAGCGCCGTAGTAACACAACTTTTTCTCTCTCCTCATCTGATACAATAAGTTCTTCTCTTCTGGTTCCGCTCTTAAATACATCAATAGCCGGAAAGATACGACGTTCTGCAAGCCTTCTGTCAAGAACCAGCTCCATATTACCGGTTCCTTTGAACTCTTCGAAGATAACATCATCCATACGGGAGCCAGTTTCTACCAGTGCCGTTGCAATAATGGTAAGGCTGCCGCCATTTTCAATGTTACGTGCAGAGCTGAAAAGTTGCCGTGGAGCTTTTAATGCTTCTGAGTCAACCCCACCTGTCATTGTTCGTCCGGATGTGCCTGCGGCTACGTTATACGCTCGTGCGAGACGAGTAATCGAATCCATCAGCAGCAAAACATCGTGTCCGCTTTCAACAAGCCTCTTTGCTTTCTCAAATACAATTTCAGATAAGCCAACATGATTTTCAGGCTTTTCATCAAATGTAGAGGCAACTACTTCTGCACTCTTTACAGTGCGCTCCATCTCTGTAACTTCTTCCGGTCGTTCATCAACAAGTAATATGATAATTTTTGTCTCGGGATGATTACGGCTTACAGCGTTTGCAATGTTCCGCAAGATCGTGGTTTTACCGGTTTTTGGCTGTGCAACAATCAACCCTCTTTGTCCCTTCCCTATCGGTGTAAACAGATCCATTATTCGGGTAGAATATTCAGCAAAATTGTTTTCCAGCTTGAATCGCTTTTCAGGATAAATTGGCAGCAGATCTTCAAAGTCTCCCCTATTGTCCATATCACGGGGAATTTTACCGTTTACACCTTCTACCCGTAAAAGAGCAAAATAACGCTCACCCACTTTTGGCGGCCGGATAATTCCAACAACACAGTCTCCCTGTTTTAAACGGAATCTTTTGATCTGTGAAGGTGAAACATAGATATCATCCGGGCTGGCTTTATA
>SLGA01000129.1 GCA_007123985.1 Balneolaceae bacterium
ATCTGTGTAGTTAATTCTACAAAAGGACTTATTCGCAGCCCCGATCTCAAAAAAGATCGGGGCTTTTTTTTTGGCTTTAACCCAGCCAATTAACAATGCTTCTCGCGTCCTTTCTCACCCCAACAAAAATCAAACTCAACAATCTTACATAAGAACACTGAAAAATGAACCATCTATTAACTATTGGAGAACTCGAACCTGCCCAAATACAGCAGCTCATCGATCTTAGTGAAGAACTTGAAGCCACGGGCGAGCAAGTTTTGCATGGTAAAAACATCGGATTTGTCTTTGAAAAGCCTTCACTGCGAACCAAAATCGGTACGGAAGTAGCTATCAATCAACTGGGCGGTAATGCTGTTCAGATCGAAGCAGATCTATTGCTCGCTAATGGTAAGGCTGTTCCATTTACATGCAGGGAGTCTTTATATGATGCGATGATGAATGTATCGCAGTGGTGCGATGCCATTTTTGCGCGGGTATACTCTCACAATACTCTTGAAAAAATGAAACAATATGGCACTATTCCGGTGGTGAACGCACTGTGCAATTTGCACCACCCGATGCAGGCTCTGGCTGACCTGTTGACCATTCAGCAAAAGTTTGGTAAAGAGAAAAAGCTGAACATCACGTTCGTTGGGGATGCTAACAACGTTGCATTTTCTCTTTTTGAAATCGCACTTCAAATGGGCCACAGTGTGTCGTTCGGAGGGCCCGATCAATACATGTGGGATGAGGATAAGCTCAACTATTTTTCGTTGCTATCCGTGCAGTTTGGAGGAAACTTTACCAGCACAACCGACCCTGCCGAAGCTGTTTATAATGCGGATGTGGTTTACACTGATACATTTGTGTCGATGGGTGAAGAGCACTTCTTTGAAGAGAAGATCAAACATTTTCAGCCCTATCAGGTAAATGGCCAGCTATTTTCACAGGCAAAGCCGGATGCCGGTTTTATGCACTGCCTGCCCGCCCATAGAGGTATCGAAGTAACGGATGAAGTGATGGATCATCCCAACTCATGGGTTTACCAGCAGGCGAAAAACAGGAAAATTGTGTCGAAGGGTGTTTTTGCTGCACTATTATGTGATGAGTACAAGCCCCTGTTTGTAGCCGAGAATAAACCTGAACTCGCTGTTACAGAATAATTTAATCAAAAAAATATCTACAGAAACTTATAACCAACTATTAAAATAAAATCATGGAACACGCAACAAACTATAAAAAAGTAGCATCTCACGAAGCCGAAAAGGGATCATTTAAAACCTGTCTGCTGCTCTATTCGGGCGGGCTGGATACAAGTGTTATGCTGAAATGGATCCAGGAAGAATACGAATGCGATGTAATTGCGCTAACCATCAACATCGGGCAAAAATCAGATAATCTCGAAGCCATCAAACAGAAAGCACTGAAACTTGGAGCAAAAGATGCCATTATTTACGATGCGAAAGATGACTTTGCACAACTCTGCATGGAGGCAGTGAAAGCAAATGCCGACTATCAGGGTGGTTATGCATTGGGATGCCCGCTGGGAAGGGTAATGATTTCGGAACTTGCTGTTCAGTTTGCTGCTGAGTTTGGGTGCGAAGTAATTGCACATGGCTGCACAGGAAAAGGTAACGACCAGGTTCGGTTTGAAGGATATATTACCACTCTGAATCCTGACCTGAAAATTATCGCTCCAGTGAGAGAGTGGGGCATGGGCCGGGAGGAGGAAATTGCCTATGCCATAGAGCATGGAATTCCCGTTGAGCAGACGAAAAAAAGCCCGTATTCGTACGACGAAAATATGTGGGCAAATACGGGTGAAGGCGGTGAGATTGAAAACCCATCGCTTGTACCGCCGCTGGAAAATATCCTGAAATGGTGCAACACACCAAAAAATGCCCCGGATGAGGAAGAACTGGTTAAGATTGGTTTTGAAAAGGGTGAACCTGTAAGCTTAAATGGAATTGAATACGACAAGAAAGATTTGATTTTGTTGCTCAACGAAATAGGCGGCAAACACGGAGTTGGCTTTTTCCATTTGATTGAAGACAGAGTGGTTGGCCTGAAGGTGAGAGGGATTTATGAAAACCCCGCAGCTCACATACTTATCCAGTCTCACAAAAACCTGGAGCAGCTTGTATCCACACGGGAGGAGAACGAGCTGAAGACGCTGATGGATCAGAAATGGGCATACCTTATATATGGTGCCAAATACTACGAACCGGTGATGGATAACATCAGGGCGTACATCAACGAGCAGAACAAAAAAGTTACGGGTGATGTAACCGTGAGGCTCTACAAAGGGAATTGCGAAGTTGTTGCGCTAAACTCACCTTACTCACTGTTTGATGAGAACCTGGCGACATTCAATAAATCGGCGGCATTCAACCAAAATGCATCTCCGGGTTTTATTGAACTGTGGAATCTTCCTCAAAAAACCGCATATCAGCTGAAAAAGACCGTAAATAAGGAACTGGTTTAAAACCCGGTTTCGCTTATATTTTGAAAACGGGCGGTTAAGGCGGATTTAGACTCTGCTTAAACGCCCGTTTTTATTTCAATTGAATATCAATTTCACATACAGCTCCATGTCTAAACTTTGGCAAAATTCATCAACTGAAACCCAATCTCATCTTGCGAAAAAAGTAGAGGCCTTCACGGTAGGCAATGATTATATGCTCGATCAAACGCTGGTTCCGTTTGATGTAAAGGCCTCAAAAGTTCATGCGAAAGCTTTAAACAGAGCCGGAATTTTATCGGATGCAGAGCTTCAAAAACTAATTGGCGCACTTACAGAAATTGAGGAAACGTGGAAGAAAGGCGAATTTGAGATTACCGTTCAGCATGAAGACATGCACACAGCTATCGAGAATTGGCTAATTGAGAAACTCGGGGATTTAGGGAAGAAAATTCATACAGGGAGATCAAGAAACGACCAGGTGCTTACCGCTGTAAGGCTTTTTGAAAAAGAAGCGCTTGAGGAAATTTTAGGTGAAGTAAAAACAACTGCTGTGCTTCTTATTGAACTGGGCGAAGCGTTTGAGAAGGTTCCCATTCCAGGATTTACGCATACCCGAAAGGCAATGCTCAGCTCTATCGGTCTTTGGGCCGGTGGATTTGCTGAAATGCTTATTATGCAGATGGAGGCCTCATCGGGAATCAAAAGCCTTATAAACAGATCCCCTTTAGGCACAGCGGCCGGTTTTGGAACCACATTTGATATAGACAGGGAGTATGAAGCAAAAGAACTTGGTTTTGATGTTCCTTTATTCTGCTCTACAACAGCTCAATTATCGCGCGGCTGGACAGAGTTGCAATTGGTACAGTATATGGCCGGAATTACAGGGGTGCTTAACCGGCTGGCATCCGATGTGATACAGTTCAGCAGTGAAGCCCAGCCCTGGTTCGATCTGGATGAAGTGGTATGTACCGGTTCATCCATCATGCCCCAGAAAAAAAATCCGGATCTGGCCGAACTGATCCGGGCAGGCCATGCCGAAGTTGTTGGTGCGGCAGCGTCTTTACAATTGCTCACAACTAATTTGGGTAGCGGGTACCACAGAGACCTTCAGCTTTCAAAGGAACCTGTTTTAAAATCGGTTCATAAAACCATAGAGATGCTTAAAGTAACTCAGATTTTGATTCGTGCAATTACACCGATTGCACAAAATCTGGAAGCTGCTTGTACATCCGAACTGTTTGCGGCTGAGGCAGCGAATCAATTTGTAAAAGAAAAAGGGATATCATTCAGAGAGGCTTATCACATCATAAAAACAGATCCTGATATTTCTAAGTCATTGCACTGGAGTGATATGATGGAGAAGTACACACATTTAGGGTCACCGGGGAATCCCGGTCTGAAAGAGTTAAGAAATCGTTTCTGATTAAAACGCATCAAGCCTGCTCCATATCCTGAAGTACATAATTGAGAAATTCATCAGTCTTGAAAGAAGTGCGCTCAATCAAAGGGCCTACCGCATTATAAAATTTTCAATAAAAGCGCTTTTTTTTATAAAATTTGTACGAATATAGCATTAGATTTTGCTTTTTTGGAAAAATGTCCTTATTCATTGTGCTTTACATTAATTAACATCTTTAAAACAATGAGCCCCTTTCTAATGCAGATTCATTAAAAGGGATAACCAAAACAAAAACTCATAAACTATGAGATCAATTCTGATACAACCCCTTCTATTTTGTGCTCTATTGTTGGTCTTTTTGCCATTACAGGCAAAGGATGCGAATGCGCAGGAGCGTGAAGTTTCAGGTACTGTAAGCTCAGCAACCGGAGAACCTCTTGCAGGTGCTACCGTTCGGCTTGCTTCTGATACCGAAACAGGCACTGTCACCAACATTGACGGGTATTACACCATTTCAGCTACAGCCGATGATGTGATCATATTTTCCTTTATCGGATACCAAACTCAGGAAATTTTAGTGGGCGACAGATCCACGATTAATGTTGTTCTCCAGCTCGATCAGCAACTGCTCAGTGAAGTAGTGGTTGTTGGTTATGGTGTGCAAACCCGGAGCGATTTAACCGGTTCCATCGCCAGTATTTCTGCAGATGAAATTGCAAACCAGCCCGTAGCCAGCCTGGACGCAGCTCTACAGGGCCGTGCATCCGGGGTATTTGTAAGCAGTCCCTCCGGTACACCCGGCGCGGGTATCACCATAAATATTCGCGGGCAGACCTCGCTTTCAGCCAGTAGCGAACCACTCTATGTGATTGATGGTGTTCCGGTGATCTCAGAAGATTTATCAGGGCTCTTTTCGGGTGGGCAGGCAACAAACTCGCTTGCCGATCTCAACCCGAATGATATTGCATCCATAGAAATTCTCAAAGATGCATCAGCGACGGCCATCTACGGTTCACGTGGTGCAAATGGTGTGGTTCTTATTACAACTAAGCGCGGCGAAGCCGGTCAGTCAAACATCGGTTTTAACATGTACACCGGTTTTCAGAATATCACAAGTGCGATTGATATGATGAGTTCGCAGGAATTTCTTGGCATGATGAACGATGCGGCATTACAGGATAATCGCGATCTCGGTACAGATTACTCTCCAACACATGTGTCAGATATCTGGGGTTTCGATCCAAACGATCCCGATCTTCAGAATACCCGCTGGTATGATGAGATTTTCAGAACATCAGCCGTTTCCAATTATGAACTTACGGCATCTGGTGGTTCAGAAAACACACGATACTTTACTTCACTCTCCTATTTCGATCAGGAAGGTGTTCAGCTTGGAACCGGATTTGAGCGTATAAGTGGCCGTGTCAATCTGGATACGAAAGTAACGGATTGGCTCGATTTTGGTACAAATATTACTGTAAATCGTACGGTTCAGGATCGTACCATAAATGATAACTCGCTCTATGGTGTAGTAATCAACACACTTGCGGGCGATCCTCTGATGCCTGTTTTTGAAGCGGATGGTTCTTATGCAGATCCCTTCAACTACTTTGGATGGTGGATGCTTGACAACCCCGTTCTGATTGCCAATGAGTATCAGCGATTTACCCGCACAGTACGAGGCTTGGGAACCATTTTTGGCGTAGCTACCATTACCGACCAGCTATCACTTAGAAGCTCACTTTCGGTAGATTATACAAGTCTTGATGATGAGGCATATACCCCGATTATTTCAAGGGAGTCAGTAAATGCACAGCGAAACGGTTTTGGTAACTTTGGTACCACGCAGGATTTTACCTGGCTAATTGAGAATTACCTTTCTTATGTAAATACCTTTAGTGGAGGCCATAATGTTAATGCTGTATTGGGAACCTCATTCCAGCAGTCAAACAGAAACTTCTCATCAATCAGTGCTCAGGGTTTCCCGAGTGATCAGTTTTTGAAGCTTAGCGTTGCAGCACAAGTAACCTCTGCATCAACTTCCGGCACAAGTTGGGGCCTTGCTTCCTATTTCTTCAGAGGTAACTACTCGTTTGATGACCGATATCTGTTCACAACAACCGGCCGCCTGGATGGATCCTCCCGTTTTGGTGATAACTTCCGGTACGGTTTCTTCCCGTCAGCCTCGGTTG
>SLGA01000216.1 GCA_007123985.1 Balneolaceae bacterium
GCGTCGGGAAAATGTGTCCCCCTTTGAAGGGGGCATGTTCAAATGCGTTTAGCATTTGGACGAGGGGGATGATCTTTTGTGCTTATGAATCAAGTTTTGGTAGACTATGCTTGGCTAAGAGTGTCATCCCCCTGCTCTCTCTGTTCGCTTTTCATTCCGCTTCGCTCCATGGGAATCGCTGTGCTCGGAGCGCTGAGCGTTTAAATAATGAGCCCCTTTAAAGGGGGATTCCATATAGCCATAGCGTGTTACATTCTGCAATACAAACTATGCGGATGCTTCCATGCTTACCATTTCGCGGCAGATTTTTGCACATTCAAAGCAGGCGTCAGCGCATTCCTGGCAATGGTCCATGTTCTTATGTTGACGACACTCTTCACCACAGGCTTCACATATCTCGGCACAGATGCGACAGATTCGGTCTGAAAATTCGGATCCCCGGGCCATAAATTTGGCAGCCAGATGGCATATATCAGCACAATCCAGATCGAGCTTAATACATCTGGTCAACATGTTAACATCATCTTCTTGCAGACAAGCTGCCACGCAGATCGAACAAGCAATCGCACATTTGTTACACGCTTCTATACATTCCCGGTATTTATCTAATGGCATATTTTATCCTCATTTTATGTCTATTTATTATTACTCTTGAGTTTTCATTTTATGAAAATATGCCGGCTATGCTTTTATATGCTTCTGATTATTTGTTACAGATATGCTGTACAAAGGGCTTTCGAAAATCAGAAGTGATTAACTTAACCTGAGATTGGTTTTGTCAATTTGGCGTGTGAGGCAGTAAATATGCAATGTTATCTAACCATCCTGTAAAGGCAGTAGCTGAATTTTGTCGTAAGTTTTAATCATGGATCTATCCACAATTGAATGCTATTTCTATAGCCCATTTTTCAATTGATCCCACAAATGTATTATTAAAAAATGGATCTCGAAGAACAACAGTGTCAGAGAAATATATCCGGTATGCAAGCAAAGAAATTACCGTTTTTACTGTTTCAGGTAATGGAGCAATGGCTATTGGTTATATAACATCCGTTTTTTTACATAATGTAATCTAAACACAGCCGTACCTGCCGGTTGTAATAAAGTTGTCAGCTACCATATAAGCCCGTTTTGTTAAGAAGCTTATTACTAAAGATATGTGCGATATTTCATGAGGCAATTCAAGCCTGAAAATCCCCTCCTTATAAAGGAGGGGAGGCGTATTTCTAACGTTCAGTTTTCAAGCTCATGTGAATTACTTAGCCATTGAGTGCCGCTGGTTCTGAAATCCATAATGACTGTTTACAGAATCAACAAACTTGCTATCATCCGTCTTTGGCCAGTTATCTTTGTCGAAACTGGGGGCATTTTCCAGTTTTTCCTTGCTTATATCCAGTCGTATCGAGTCATCGTGATCTGAAAACTGAAAGGATTTGAGTGGCATGGCGAATAGTTTGTCGCCGATACCCATAAATCCTCCAAAAGAAATTACAGCATATGCAACTTCTGAATTGTCCAGATCAATCATTAAGTCTTTAATGTTTCCTATGTTTTCATCGTCCAAATTGTAGACATTTTGTCCGGTTAGTGTGGATGAAGATAAAATACTTGGTTTCATAATTTAAGTGGTTTTGGTTGTTCGTGTTATTGTGGGTTATGTGTTGTTTTATTTTAAAACAAGCTTTTAGTGTATCATAAATCAGCCCCCTACAGCTTCTCCGCCATTTACATGGATCACCTGCCCTGATATGTATGAGGCATCCTCAGATGCTAAAAATACATAGGCCGGCGCCACTTCTGAGGGCTGACCGGGTCGGCCCATAGTTGTCGATTTTCCAAATTCCTCAACATGGCCAGAATCGAAGGAAGCCGGAATTAGTGGCGTCCAGATTGGACCCGGTGCCACCGCATTTACGCGGATTCCCTTAGGAGCCAGTTCAGCATTAAGTGAACGAGTAAAGCCAAGTACAGCTCCTTTAGTGGCTCCATAATCTATCAGGTACTCCCTCCCCTGGTAAGCCACTACGCTGGTGGTATTGATGATTGAGTCGCCTTTTTTTAGATGCTTAACGGCTTTTTTGGTGAGATAGATCATGGAAATTATATTTGTGTGAAAAGTGCGTTCCACTACGTCCATTTCCATCTCTTCAATTCCATAGCGTACGTGCTGTTCAGCCGCATTATTTACAAGAATATTTAGTTTGCCAAATTTGCTCAGAACCTCTTTAAGCGATTTGTCACAGAATTCTTTTTGTGTGATATCACCCTGTAAAATGATGCATTTCCGTCCCTCTTTTTCTACGAGTTCTTTCGTGTTTTGGGCATCGTCTTTCTCTTCGAGATAAATAATGGCAATATCTGCTCCTTCACGGGCAAAGTGTACTGCAACAGCACGCCCGATCCCGGAATCGCCACCTGTAATAAGCGCTACCCTGTGTTTTAGTTTTTCGCTGCCTTTTTAAGAATCCCGGATAATCTCAGGTTTAGGATTCATCACAGATTCGTAACCCGGCAGTGACTGGGACTGTTTGGGTAGATTATCTTCTTTCAATTCTTCATTATTCATTTGTCTCAGTTATACAATGAATACCAGTGTCGTACTAACGATAAACTGTCGTGTAAAACCTGTCAGGTTCATTGGGTTTTGACTTCAGAACCAAGCTTTTATTCTTCAAACCTGACAGGTTTATTTTCGATATGACTTGGTTCTACTCTCTTTCAGTTATGATATAAGGATGCCTTCAGATTAAGGTTGCCCAATCAGGAAGCTATTTCGCTTTCTGATCAGTTTAATCTGAACCTTTAACTTTTACGATTTTATTATATACACCCATTAACAAAATTGGTGCGGCCCATTGCCCTACAAACAGAGCCAGGTCATTTTTCTTCATAAGTTTAAGGGTTAATGAGACACCCATTGCACCAAATGAAGTCCACAGATAGGCATCTGATGGAATTTCTGCTGTATAATCTTCTATCTCTTTAGCTACTTGTCCTTCTTTTTTATTTTTTGCCATAATCTTGATTTTATTCAGTTAGGTTATTTTTAATTTACCATGTTTAAAAACTTATTTATTTAAGAGATAAAACCCGTTATACATAAGTGAAAGAGATTTGCATAAATCTCATTTTGGTTAAAACCAAGTGGACACTTCATTTATTGAAATAACCGGAAAATCTCGATCTCTTGGACACTCGAACCAACATCACAGTGCACCTAAATCTTCATGCTTATTATTTTTTCAACAGTCCCATCCCTTCACATTAGATAGTAAATTGTCATCAAGCACCATAGCAGAATCCGTGCTGTGAAGTACCGAAATATCACCCGTAGTCTCCAGAACCACAGCTTTTATCTGACTGTAGTCCGTAACATTTGCCTCCCTTAACTTGGCCCTCAGATCGTCGGGAGTAACTTTTGTTGCTTTTAAATTTTCATCCAATATTTGTGGTCCTTTCATCAATAATATGGGCTGATTATCAACCAGATTGTCGACGAAAGGAGAAATCCCCCGGAGTTTGGCTATACCTATCTGAAGAGCATATAATGCCCCCATCGCAATAACCGCCTGTAAGAGAGGTGGGTCTTTAGTTAAAATAGATGACGCAATTATTGAGCCGACAGCCACAGTCATCGCAAAGTCAAAACTGGACATTTTAGAAAAAGATCGCAGTCCTGAAATTCTGGTGAAAAAAATAACTGCTATATAAATTCCTACGGTGGATACGAGTACCATTATAATGGCCGTCCAGGAAGTTAGGAGCCATGAATAATCCATAATTGTGGGATTTAGGTGAGTAATGTGAATACGTGAAATGAAACCGAACTTCTTTTATAGACTTTTATTCAAGTAGATTGCAGAACATCTACAATCTGAGTTCGATTTTGGGAAAAAAATATAAATCAGGATTTCCTCATTCGAATGGAGGGTTTATGGTATTTTGATTCGATTTAAAATCGGAAAAAACAACTGTTTTCCATTTTCAACCACCACTAATTTCGCTTTGTGTTCAAAAAAATAAATCCTTCAAAAATTGAGCTGGCTTTTGATGCAGTTCATTGGAGATTAAACATCGAACACTGGATACATGTATCGAGACCCCTTGTAATTCTATATCTGTTGATTAAACAGGTGCGTAATTTTTTCTGAAGCTCTTCTCATCAGGTTTCTCTTTTTCCAGCGTCCCTCTTCTACTTTATCACATACAGTAAGATCTTCCATAAAATGATTGTCAAGCTCTTCAGTTACCTGTTCATCAAGTATAACTACATTAATTTCATCATCTTTAAGCATTGACCTGTGATTGAAATTGGCTGAACCGATGCAGCTTAATATTCCGTCTATGGTAATAATTTTGGCATGAAGCATCGTTTTTTGATAGTAGAAAAGCTCAATTCCTGCATCCAGAAGAATATCAAAAGACCTCTCTCCAGCAATTTTTGCAATTTCCTGGTCGGTAATCCTTCCGGGCACCATAATCTGGATATCCACTCCGCGGGAGGACGCCTCTTTCAACAGTTCGATGATTACCGAATTAGGGTTAAAATAGGCAGTTGTAATGCGAATGCTTTTTTGTGCCATCTTAATCAATACCTGATATAACATCACAATATCACTCCATCGCACCGAAGCGGATGTGCGAATCACCTGAACAGCTACATGTTGCTCCGGATCAGCTTTTTTCTTATTCGTATGATCAAATTTAAGTGGACGCCCCGCTTCAATCCAGTTCTCCATAAATGCGGCCTGCAACCCAAAAACTGCCGCTCCTTTTATGAGAAAGTGCGTATCTCTCCATTCATCTTTATTCCTTGCATCACCTTCCCATTCACTTGCAATTCCAACACCACCGGTAAATGCAATTTCGCCATCGCAAATGAGTATTTTTCGATGCGTCCTGTTATCTATTTTCCAAAATTTCCAGTTTTTTAACGGGCGAAAGAACTCAATTTGAACTCCTTTTTCCTGCATCATTTTTATTAGGTCAACAGACATTTTTGAAGCCCCAAAGCTATCCAGAATTACAAATACCTCAACACCTTCTTCTGCTTTTTTAGCAAGCGTTTTGGCGAATTCCTGAGCGATGTTACCTGTCCAATAAACAAATGTAACAAACTCAACCCTCTGCTCTGCCCGGTTGATCGCCTTTAGCATGGCGGGAAAAATGTTGTTGCCGTTTTTCAGCACTTGTATGCTATTGTCCGATGTAAATGGAATACCAAGTGCTTGTTCCAGAATGCCTTTGTAGTATGTAAATGAAGAATTCAAAACAGTGCTTACTCCTCTGTTTACGATGAGTGTGATAAGAAACAGATATCTAAACAGTGCGACTGAGTATCTATAAAGGTGGAAAGCATTAGTAAGTAGAACAGGAACCAAATAATCATCATGAGGTGATACCGCCGACGTTTATTCCAGCGGCACACCTCCTGATTTGCATCTCAAGATCAGCAAAATAATAGATCGCAATCCGTTTTTCATGTACACAGAATTGCAGAATGTACTGTTACGCTTCTACAAGGGAATTCAGCATTGTTCTAATCTTATTTTTATCAGATTTGAGCATGTTGAGCTGCTCTTTGATCATTGATCGCTGCTGAGATGTCAAATGTTCTGATTCATCAGCCAGTACTTTTTGGTACGTTTCATCAGCACTTTCCTCACCGTTATCACATGAGTTCAAAATCGCTTTCCTGTCTTCACCGACAAGGGCGGATTTTACATCCATCCAGGTTCTGAAGAATTTCCCTGATGCAGTGGTTCCTTCTGTTGCCTTTCCTCCCAAATTGTTGATCTCACTGACTAACTGGCGCTGACATTTTCTGCTGGTTTGCTCAAACTTTGTAAAGAGATCATTTAAGTCTCTCTCTTCGGTATTTTCTGCAGCTTTTTCGTAGCCTTCTATTCTGTCGTTATTGATTTCTACAAGTCTATTTAAAGCGTCTATTGTTTTCTCTTTTTCCATATCTCTTTTTTATTTTTTTTAGTGCCGTGTCAAAAAAATGCAAACCTGCACAATCAGTAAA
>SLGA01000264.1 GCA_007123985.1 Balneolaceae bacterium
GCCGTTTACCATTAAAATTCTTTTAGAAGCTGTTTTGCGAGAATTTGATGGGTATGTAGTAACTGAAGATGATGTAAAAGTACTCTCATCATACAATGCAAAAAAACCGGCAGGAGAAGTTCCATTTAAACCATCGCGTGTGGTTCTTCAGGATTTTACCGGTGTTCCCGCTGTGGTTGATCTGGCTGCTCTGCGATCTGCCATGAAGAAGATGGGGGGTAATCCTCAGTCCATCAATCCGCAAGTACCCGTTGATCTGGTAATTGACCATTCTGTACAGGTTGATCAATTCGGGCAGGAATATGCTTTCATGTTCAACGTTGAAAAAGAGATGGAGCGCAACCGCGAACGTTACGAGTTTTTGAAGTGGGGGAAAGAGGCATTTGATAATTTCCGTGTGGTACCTCCGGGCCGCGGTATTGTTCACCAGGTAAATCTTGAGTACCTGGCAAAAGGCGTATTTACCCGCGAAGAGAAAGATGGCACAACCGTTGCCTACCCCGATACACTGGTCGGTACCGACTCCCACACTACCATGATTAACGGCCTCGGTATCTTAGGCTGGGGCGTTGGAGGAATTGAAGCGGAAGCGGCCATGCTGGGCCAGCCGATTTACATGCTTGTACCTGAAGTGGTTGGGGTGAAGCTGACCGGTAAGCTGAGAGAAGGTATCACAGCTACTGACCTTACCCTTACCGTAACCGAAATGCTTCGCCGCCACGGTGTGGTAAGCAAGTTTGTGGAATTCTTTGGCCCGGGCCTCAGCAATATGAGCCTGCCAGACAGAGCTACGATTGCGAATATGAGCCCCGAATATGGAGCTACAATGGGCTTTTTCCCGATTGATAAGGAAGCCTTACGATACATGACCCGAACCGGCCGATCACCCGAGCAGGTGAAACTGGTTGAGACGTACATGAAAGAGCAAGGGCTGTTCAGAACAGATGATACGCCAGATCCGGATTTTACTGAAGTTCTGGAGCTCGATCTTGGCGATGTGGAAACATCTCTTGCAGGGCCAAAGCGTCCGCAGGATCGTATCACACTACCTAACATGAAGAAAACGTTTGAAGCATCGCTTACCAGCAACGATCCCACCATGGGTTTTAACCTTACACAGGAAAAACTGGCCAATAAGGGTGTTTTCAAAAACGGGCAGACCATCGACATGAAGCACGGCGATGTGGTGATAGCCGCGATTACAAGCTGCACCAACACCTCCAACCCGAGCGTGATGCTGGGTGCAGGAATCATTGCTAAGAAAGCGGTTGAGAAAGGGATGAAAGTTCCTCCATATGTGAAGACTTCCCTGGCACCGGGTTCGCGTGTGGTTACCGAATATCTGAATGAAGCCGGCCTTACCGACTATATGAACCAGCTTGGATTCAACCTGGTAGGCTACGGATGTACAACCTGTATAGGTAACTCCGGTCCGCTGCCGGAAGCGGTTGAGAATGCCATTAAAGAAGGTGACCTGATTGCTGCCGGAGTTCTTTCCGGTAACCGGAACTTTGAAGGCCGCATCCATCCATGGGTGAAAGCCAACTATCTCGCTTCGCCACCACTGGTTGTAGCGTATGCGCTGGCCGGAACTGTGGATATCGACCTATCAAACGAGCCATTAGGAAAAGACAGAGATGGTAACGATGTCTATCTGAAAGATGTATGGCCTACAACTGCCGAAATTACCGAATTTTTGGATGAAGCCATTCGTCCTGAACTTTTCGATAAAATGTACGGTGATATCTTTGAATCAGAAGCCTGGGATAAGATCCCCGTTGGTGGTGGTGAATTGTATGAGTGGAAGGAAGAGTCCACCTACATCCAGGAGCCACCATTCTTTTTGGATATGGGAGAAACACCCGATCCGATCAGACCAATACAAGGAGCCAAGGTTCTTGTAAAAGTGGGTGATTCAATAACTACAGACCATATTTCACCCGCGGGTAATATCAAAGCTGACAGCCCCGCCGGTAAATACCTGATTGAAAATGGCGTTGAACAGGCAGATTTTAACTCCTACGGTTCACGCCGTGGAAACGACCGGGTGATGACACGCGGTACGTTTGCAAATGTTCGCTTCAAAAACCAACTTGCGCCGGGAACCGAAGGCGGATTTACCAAATACCACCCAACCGGTGAGATTACCGATATCTATGATGCTGCTGAACGCTACAAAAAAGATGGCACACCGCTTGTAGCCCTTGTGGGTAAAGAGTATGGAACGGGATCATCGCGCGACTGGGCCGCTAAAGGTACCATTCTGCTTGGTGTGAAAGCTGTAATTGCAACTTCTTACGAAAGAATTCACCGGTCAAATCTGGTAGGAATGGGAGTTTTACCGCTGCAATTTGCAGATGGCGAGTCTCATGCAAGCTTGGGGCTTGACGGATCTGAGTCGTTCAATATTTTTGTGGATGATAATCTGAAACCTCGCCAAATTGTGAAAGTGGAAGCGAAAAAAGCTGATGGAACTGTTGTTAAGTTTGATACGGTTTGCCGTATCGACACACCGGTTGAGATCGACTACTACAGAAATGGCGGAATTCTGCATAAAGTACTCCGCGACTATGTGGAAGAAGACAAAAAACAGCGAAGCTGATATCAGCCGCTAAAATCAATTGATATGCGAAGCCCATCCATTACTCTGGATGGGCTTTTTTTATTGTAATTCAAAAAGGCCATTTCCCCAATCCTCTCATGGTAAAAAGGTTTGCCATTAAACGGGAAAAGGGTGGTTTCAACATCATTTTTACACCGAATCTATAAAGTGCTGTTGAAGTCCGTTTTCTGCCGAGATGCATGTTCAATTCGGCACGGCGCGCCGTATGCTTTGCAATTTTTTTGTTGTCGGCAGAATATGCTCTAAAGAACCTTTCGGATAGCTTCGGATTTTGTAATGCATTGGTTACTTGTTCTGCACAAATTTCCGCTCCCAGCCAACCAAGGTTCATGCCTTGTCCGCCAATGGGGCTTACTACGTGGGCTGCATCACCGGCAATAAGTACTCTGCCTGAGTGAAAAGTTCTCGCTAAATATTGCTGAACACCAAAGCTGCTTGTCATATAGTTTTCAGAATTTCCCAGAGAATGACCGATTCTATTTTGAATGAGCTCTTGTAACAACTCAAGTATCGGTGATTCATAAAGCTCATCTGTTTTCACAACCCAACGCCGATGCCCGTTTGGCAGCGGGAAGGACTCAATTAGCCCATCTTTATGCAGATAAACAGCGGCATCAGATCCAAAATCGGTATTATCATCAAAATCACCCATAATATAGTAGTCAGGGTAGGGGCCGCCATCAAACGGAATATCCAGTGATTTTCGCACAAAACTGTTTTTGCCGTCGCACGCTACTGCATAAGTAGATGAGATCTCAAATGGAGAATTTTGAAATGTACCGGTAATGGAAATCTCTTTATCATTTTGACGGATAGATTGCACATCGGCACCGCGAATAAATGATGCTCCAATGCTATGAGTAACCCACTGTTGCAAAATACTCTCAGTTTTCCACTGCGGAATAGCAAGGATATACTGATGCGGTTCGGGGCAGTTCGAAAATGATAATTCACCGATTTTATCCCGATTCCAAAAAGCAATACCCCGTTTAATTTTTAAACCTTCGCCTAAGAAATAATGTGCTATTCCGGCTTTATCAAACAGTTCCATCGAAACCGGATGAATTCCCAAAGATTTTGAGTGAATATCAATTTCCGTTTTTTTTTCCAGCACCACACAAGAAATTCCATTTTGCAGTAGCTTCCCCGCAAGGTAGAGTCCAACCGGTCCCCCGCCAATAATTGCCACATCTGTTTTTTCGGGAATCATGTAGCATTGGGTTGATAGGTTGCAAGCAGCCTGAACGGAAACTTTCTGGAAACGATCCACCCGGGTGGAAGAGCATGCTGTAGCTCGTTTTTACGATAACTTTTTCTCACGGAGATCAGCCCGTCTTTTACGATATAGCTGTTTCGGAAAAGGAGCGGTGCAATTAAACCAAAAGAAGCAAAACCGATATCGCTTCGCTCAATGTCACTGAATATTGCAATGCTCAATGCCAGTTTTTCTGCATCCTTGCAAACTGCCTGTAACTCATTTTCCGATAGGTGGTGAATCAGGTGATTGGAAATAACGATATCAAACACTTTATCCTCGTTTGCAAGCTGGGTTGAGTTGCAATTTCTGAATAAAATGTTTGACTGATGGTTTTTGCCATCAAGAAAATGGATGGATCTCAGGTCAGGATCAATACCTGTGAATTCTGCTGAATAACCGTCTTTTTTAATCAGATTATCCAAAAACCGGATGATGTCTCCACCGCCGCAGCCGATGTCGAGAATGGTAACTTTTTTTTCCGATGATTGTTGAATTACAGGTTTGATTTTTGTTCTGTAAATATTCTTCCATCCGGAGAGCAGCTTGTTTATAGTGGTAAACTGGCTGTATGTATTGTTCAGCAGTTCCTCATCGCAATCTTCACGATCCATCCACTCTATAAGAGTTTCATTACGATGTTTGAGGAACAAAGGCATTCTATCAGATTTTTTTTAACAAAGTTGATTCAATTGTTAGACCGGGACCAAAAGCCATTGCCAGTGTATTTTTTTCCGATGAATCTGTTTCATTTTTATTCAATAACTCTTGCAATACAAAAAGTATAGTGGCACTGCTCATATTACCAAAATTCGCCAGCACTTTTCGCGAAGCACTCAGCATGGTTTTGGGTAATTTAAGTGTTTGTTCAACTTTGTCGAGAATGGCGCGTCCGCCGGGGTGTACTCCCCATTCAGCTATATCATCGGGCAGAACGTTAAACTGCTGTAGTACCGGTTTTAAAAAATCATCAAGACCATCTCCCAAAATTTCGGGAATGTAGTTCGAAAGAGTCATATTAAATCCCTCATCGCCTATAGACCAGGCCATATCTTTTGCGCCGTTTTCGATGATGGAAGAAGCAAAACCCATAATTTTATATGCATTTGATAAGGGTTCTTTATTGCTCACAATTGCTCCTGCACCACCGTCTGCAAAGACTGAGGATGATAAGAGATTGTCCATTTTGGGATTCGCCTGAAAGTGGATTGTGCATAATTCAACTGAAACCACCATTACGTTGGCATCCGGGGTTGCTGCACAAATTTGGCTGGCTAATTTTAAAGCCGGAATTGTTGCGTAACATCCCATAAAACCAAGGTGGTATCGTTCTACGGCATGGGAAAGGCCTAAGGTGCGAATAATGTCGAAATCGGGGCCCGGGGCATAAAATCCGGTGCATGAAACTGTAATCAAATGGGTAATTTCATCGGGCGAGAATTCACTATGATTAATTAGTTTTTTTGCAACCTCAACAAAAAGCTTTCTGCCCTCAGCGATGTATGTTTCATTTCTGCTTTTTGTGCCCGGTGTAGCGCCCTGCCCGTTAAAAAAAAGCGTATGCGATCCGTTCATTCTGAAATCATCTATCACGGAATAACGGGTTTCAATACCGGAACGGCTGTAAAGATGATGAATAATGCGCCTGTCTCTTTCGGTACCCGGTACAATTTCTTTCATACGGTCTCTGATTTCATCCTGATGATAAGAAAAAGGAGGTGTGGCGGTTTCGATATGATGAATATATGCTGCCATAATTAAAAGGGTGTCAGTGTGTTAGGGCGGAGTGTCTCTACAACGAACAAAAATCTTGATACCGTGCGTTCAGCGGATTCCTGTTAAAATGAATTTATCTATTTGAAGTGCCGTAGCTGATCAAAAAACGAGGGATTTGAAGATTTTATTCAAATTACAGAAATTTCTTTTAGAGATTTTTTTAAAAGATCGGAGTAGGAAAATGAATGTAGTTGGAATATTTACCTATTTAAAAATTCTGTTTCTTTTGATGCCGGTCGTGTTATCGGCTCAAAACGATCTCATTCTATCTGAATTATCTGGCCCAGATACGTTAAAAGCAGATAAAGATTCCATTGAACAAATAGTTACAAGCCCGGTTGCCGATCCGGCCATGTACTACCACCCAAATGCTAATGTTTACAGAATACAAAGTGGACTGTACCTGGGAAGAAGGCATATAGGAATTGAAAGTACCTACTTTAGCCCCGGAAGTGATCTGTTTGTAGATCTCTTTCTTGGAGTTGCAAACTATCGTGATTTAGGTTCACCATCATCTGCGGTTTGGATTGGGGGGTTGTCCGCAGGCCGTGATTTTCTACTCAACAACCGGGACAGGATTATGGAGGAGAACAAGACCGATCTGTATTTCAGAATTGCTCCGGGAGTTGGTATGGCAGGTCGTGGAATTTTTGACAGCAGAGAGACTGATTACTTTCTTGGACTGCAAACGAAAATTTTGGTTGGGGCTCAGTATAATTTTTCTACAAATACCTCACTTTATGTGAATGGCGGCGGTAGATTGTTATGGTTCCCTGCACTTGAGGAGATCAGGTTTACAGGAATCCCACTGGTATCAATCGGGTTGCAGTTTTCAAGTTCGCCTCAGATTCCGATGGTTCGGTTTTAAGCTCCCATCTCTTTCGTTCGTCTGTAGAAGCGCAGGTTATGCAAAATTCCGGCCACCGTAAGGCCTGCAATCAACCCACCCCATAAACCCGGCGCGCCAAACCCGGCAACAAACCCGAGATAATATGCGATTGGTATCCCTAATACCCAATAGGCAAAGAGGTTTACATACATCGGTATTTTGGTATCTTTAAGACCTCGCAGAGCACCAAATCCGCTCACCTGGAGGCCGTCAGAAAGCTGGAAAATAGCAGCCATAAATAAAAGCTGAACAGCAATTTCAGTTACAGCTGCATCATCGGTATAGATGGATACAATTGTTTCAGGAAATAGCAAGATAAAAAGAGCAGTGGAAGCCATGATACAGCAAGAAACAGCTACGCCTACGTACCCCCTGAATCTTGCCTCATCCGGACGTTTACGCCCTATCGCATTTCCAACTCTTGCGGAAATGGCAACGGATAAGCCAAAAGGAATCATAAACATCATTGCAGCAAAATTAATAGCAACCTGATGACCTGCAACGGCAATTGTACTTATGGTACTCATCAAAAGGCTTACAACGGCAAACATTGTCACCTCCATGGTTGAACTGATACCAATTGGCACCCCGATGGAAAGTAACTCTTTAAGATATTTTTTCTCGGGCAAACGAAATCCTTTGAAGATTTCAAATCGGCTGTATGGTTTAAAGCCATAGGTAAACCAAAGCATCCCGATAAACATCACGGTAAAAACAATTGCCGAAGCATATCCGGTTCCAACCGCACCAAGCTGCGGCATACCCAATTTGCCGAACATGAGAATATAATTTGCCGGAATGTTAACCAATGTACCGATTAGGGCTATAAACATGGCAGGTCGTGTAACGCTTAATCCTTCATTAAAATAGCGAAGTGCACCATAGGCGTAGGCCGGAAAAATACCCCACGAAATAGCTTTTAAATATCCAGAGGCAATTGGTATGATATCTTCGGTAACACCGATCACTGTAAAAGCCGCATCGAGGTTTCGCAGAATAAAAAAGCTTGGAATGGAAAGGATGAAACTGAGCCATAAAACCTGACGGGCATTTTTACCAATCAAATGAAAATCCCGCCCTCCAACATGCTGGGCAACAATGGGAGTTACTGCCATCATACAGCCGAGGCATAAAACAATAAAAGGCATCAGGATGCTTGATCCAACTGCTACCGCGGCAAGATCTTCGGGGGAGAGGCGCCCGGCCATCACTGTGTCCACAAAGCTCATACTCATCTGAAGCATTTGTGCGGCAATTACAGGCAGGCCGATTTTCATCAGTAAGGAAACCTCCTTTTTAACCTCAGTTCGATATGCCGGATGTTTGATTCCCATAGAGCCGCAAATGGTACGAAAAAAACGAACGAAAGGCAGAGAAAACTTTTAGCTGATACAGGAGTACTTAAGCAAGGGGCAGGCGGATGTAGAATGAAGTACCCTGTCCCTTTTTGGATTCGAACCAAAGGTCTCCACTGTGTTCTTCAATAATTTTTTTGGCGATGGCCAGCCCAAGCCCGGTACCACTCGATTTGGTAGAAAATTTCGGCAGAAAGATTTTATCTCTGTTTTCGTCAGCAATTCCCATTCCATCATCTTTTACCTGAATCATGGCGTGTTCCCGAAGCTTTTTCAGGGTGATATGGATATGCACAGAAGTTTCATCTGCCGCTTCAATTGCATTTTTTATAAGGTTGATGAAAACCCGCCGGAGCTCATCTTCAACGGCGGGTACAAAAATCTCTTTTTGCGGAGTTTTTATTTCCACTGAAGCATTTTGCTCATTTTCATAAAGCTGAACGATTGAGTTCAGTAGCTCTTTAAGAGCAACTGACGTTTTAGGCTCTTCGATGGGTTTGGCAAATTTTGAAAAATCAGAGGCAATTTTATTGAGTGATTCTATCTGTTCAATGATATTTGAAGCAGTTTTTTCAACGAGAGGCCGTAGTGATTCTGCATTTTCAGGGTTTGCTTCCAGCTGGCGCTGCAGGTGTTGCAGATTTAGTTTCATCGGGGTAAGAGGATTTTTGATTTCGTGGGCAACCTGCTGCGCCATCTCTTTCCAGGCTGATTCCCGTTCTGCTTTCATCAATTCTGCCTGGGCGTGATCCAGACGTTGCACCATCGAATTGTAGGCATTGGCAAGGGATCCGATTTCATCGCGGCTGGTTACTGCAACTTTCGTTTTCATATCACCACGTGAGATCTTGCTTAGCCCTTCCTGAATGAGGTTTAAAGGTTTTGTGAGCTGATTGGAAAGAAAAACAGATCCCATAATAAACATTGCAAAAATAAAGAGGTACACTACAAACAGATAACTGGTTGTTTCAAGCAGCTGTTCATTATATATGGGGGATTGAATAAATGTGGGTATCGCGATTGCACCAGCAGGGCGTCCATCAGAATCGGGAATGGATCGGTATCCAATTAGTAACTCGTTCGTTCCAATATTCGATGTAGATACAAAATGCGTTCTCTCTCTGTTGAACAGAAAATCATAAACATGAAATGGTAGTGATGCAGGCATGAGGTATTGCTGAAAAATTTGCGGTGTAGTAGAAACATCTACACGGTGGCCGCGATAGAGTATCAGGTCAACACTGAGGGGTGTGGTTATTTCTGAAAGCAGCTCTGAAGTCTGAATATTTTCAGCGAAAACATTTCGCTCTTTCAATGATTCGGCTACCCCGCTAAGTGTATTTACAAGCTCTCTTTCAACATTTTTCTCGTTTTGGATACCAACTGCGTACTGTGTGGCAAAAATTAAAACAGTAAGCAGAAGAATTGTGGCGAGTGTTAAACCATCAACCAAACGGTCTTTAAACCGGCGATTTTGGCCAAAAAGGCTAAAATTCTGAAAACCAGCCATAGCTAAAATGGAGAAGCAGAAGAGGCCAAAAAAGACGAGCACAATTTGCAAACGAAAATATGAAAATAGGTGGTGATTGAATCCGGGAACAGGTGCGCTTGCCTTAATAATTTGTCTGTAATTTTTTCGAACCAATACCTCGCGAAAAGTACCATCTGAGGTTATATTATTAAAAAAACTAATGGAGTCCTGCGCGGCAATTTCAGCCTCACGTTCCGGAAGTCTGTTGTACTGAGGCTGATTGCGATAGATGCCCAGAATACTACTCCGGGTAAGGCGTTCACCCATAAATTCGGCCAGGTAAAAACTTTGCCTCCAGTCGCTGCTGGTAGCCGCAGATAAAACAGCACGCATTGGTTTGTTGTAATCAAGTCGCTCTTTAAATACATCACCTGCTACCCAAAGAATAATTGCTCCGGTTCCAAAATCATAAATCGGAATCCACCCTCGATCGAATGCAGTGTAGCGCTCGCTAATCGTTGGCCGGCCCCATATTACTGGCTGGTTGGTCTGTTGGCGTAACCGTTCTCCGCGATAAGATCGCAGCATTGTATCAACATTGTACACCCGCTCGGACCACGCGGGGGTTTCCAGGGTAGTAGAATAGGTGGCCAGTTCGGTATTGTCCGGCAAAATCATCTTAATGTGGAAAGAGTGATTTCTCCACTCATTCTTGATGTTACTTTGTACAGATCTCTGAAACAGGTTTGTTACAAACTGAGTTTGGTTTGAAACATTATCCGCGGTTAGAAGAAGTAAATCTGTTTCGATATCTGTAAGAAGCTGAAAAAGGATATCACCGGTATTTACGACTTCATCATCAGTAAATTCAGATACATGGGTTAATAACTCTGCGTCCAGACGTTCGTTTGTACAATTCCAGATAATAAAATAGACGGCCGTGGTAATCACCAGAACAGCAAGCATTAGCTTTCTGAATCCCGACATAATACGGAGGCTGTCCGGATTTTTATGCAGATAGTGAATTACGGCGAGGTGAAGCAGAAACAACAGAGAACTTAGTGTAAATATCCATCCAAAGAAGAGATTTTCTTCCTGAATCAACAGATCTGCAACGTAGTAGATCAGAATAAAGCTGAAAACCGAAATAACAGTAATAAATACAGATTTGTCCTCTTCGCTTTTATTGAGATAGTAACCCGATGAGATTAAAATACCGGAAACGGATGCCAGAAAAATTCCGGACACAATATAAAAGATGAACGATTTGATGTCGGGAGCAAGCTCAAGGTCCAGAAGGGGGATATTTGTATCAACCAGCAGCTGTTTTGTAGAAAGTGCAAAGAAGAGTAGTAACATTACATTAAGCGCTCCAAAAAGCGATGAAAATGCAAATGTGCGGAAATGCCGGTCGTTACGAATTGGCTTTTGCGTAGTTCCAAGAAGCTGGAAGATGCAAATGAAGAGTATAAACAAAAAAAATGCATTCACCGAGTAGGCTACCATAAGTTCTACAAGTTCCGGTGAAGCCAAAGCAGCTTTACTTGTAATAAGTTGTACCCATACATCAAGAACCCCTGACAGAAGAACAGCTGCCCAAATAAGGAAGATCAAAGCAAGTTGTAAAAGGTAATACTTTATACTTTTGAGCTGAGCAGTCCAGACCATAGAGAAAAGAAAAAAGAAAAAAAGCAGTGATATCTGAAAAAACAACCGCCAAATGGCAAAATCACTGTCTCGTTCTGCAGTATAGGTATCGGCAAGTGAAAGAGTGGTATAAACCGTACCAACAGAATCGTTGCCGGCAATAGAAAGGTTTCTGTAGATTGCATCAGCAGGTACAGAACCCCAGAAGTTGAAAACTACCGGAAAATTACCCTGAAGCTGGGCCTCATCCGTAAGCCGGTATTCTACATTTCTTATGAATGGTAAATCGGTGGTCTGGCTCAGTTTTATTGCTGAATTGATGGTATATGTATTATCGCCGGATTCAAATGTTTTTTGCCGAAGCAGAATAGTAACATTACCAAGATTGACAATTGAAACACTTACACCTGTTTGTGAAGCGGCCGGTAGTTGACTTCTCTGTAAATCGTAGCCGCTCCAAAGCCACCGCTCACCATTTCTTGAGATACTCAAGCCCCACAAGTCGTAAGCAGTAACCCGGTTAAAAATAGCAATTCTGTTTTGTTCGGATTGAACTGCCCTCTCAATGATTGCCTGGATCTCTGAAGAAACCTGCTCCAGGTTGAAATTTAGCTGGTTGAAGTATAATAGGGCGTCATCAATACTTTTATCAATTACCTCTGTATAATCGCTCTGCTGGGATGAAGATGTGCTCGATGAATACTCCGTAATCAGTAAACCGGCTGCAAACACCAGAATAAGAAAACCGATAACATTCAGAGAATATTTTGATGAGATGATCAATCTGCGAAGCCGGATTTTGTTTCTGCTGGATACTCAGAGCATAATCCGTTCAACTTGTTCCGGATTACGGTAAAAGGTTGCTACTTATCTTCTATTTCGGAAATAACGGCATCATTCCACATTCTCTCAATTCCGTAGTATTCCCGCTTCTCTTCACTGAAAATGTGTACCACAACATTAACGTAGTCAAGAATAATCCACCTCCTGGAATCCATACCCTCTTGTTTCCAGACATTTTCTCGCAAAGTCTCTTTCACTTTTTCCATCACACTGTTTGCCAGTGCCCTGATTTGAGTTTCAGATGTTCCGTGACAAATCACAAAATAATCTGTTAGTGTGGTAAGCTCGCGAACATCGAGTAGTTTCACCTCTTTTGCCTTTTTTTCATGAAGCCCTTCAATGATTGCATCGAGCAATAAGTTGGAATCTGTGGTCTTATCCGGTGAATCTGTCTGAAATTGAGAGTGTGTCATAGGCATGATGTGTTTTATAAATTTAGTAATTCGAAATCGGACCCGATAATGAGTGTTACATCCAGAAAAAAATCAGGTGATTCTTCCCTGATAACATTTTGTTCGGGAATTCCGATGGCTTTAGCAACCCTGCGGGCATTTTCCATCCTGCCGCTGCGGGATATAACAAAACTGTGCTCTACATTAAAATGGTCAAAATTTCCGGTTTCTACTACATCAAACCCATAATCTCTCAAAGAGTCGGTAAAACGAGTTGCAATCCCCGGCACTCCACAGCCATTTAGAACTTCGAGCTGAATAACATTGCTTACAAGAGCGGGGTCAATGGTTGCACGCTCTGTTACAATTCTTGGATATACCATTCTGGAGCCAAGTGCGGCAATTAAAAGCACAAAAAGAACCCCGAGAAAGCCAATGGCAGAATTTAGAAAGAGGTGGTTCGGATTATCTTCGCCTGTTTTTTTAGCCATCAATTAGATTAATACCGCGGTAGCATCGTATTAAATGGGTTGTAATGCCCTCCTCCATACGGCCCGAAGCCATAATGGTATGGGCGTTGAGAAAACTGCAAAGAGATTACTGCGTTTGATGAAAGCTGATAATCAAGCCGTGCCTGATCAACAATGATCTGGGCACCAAGGCTGTTGTTATTATTCATAAAACTATTGCCAAAGGGAGAGTGAAGAACAGAAATATCCACCTGGGCATTGAGTCTGTCGCTCACATCAAAAAACATGTGATTGGTGTAGGCATTGAGATTTTGCATCTGCCCCCCAAAGTTCGAAAAATTCATGGAGTAGGAGTGGCTCATTGTCATATTCAAAAGATTCATCCAGCTACCGGGAGCGTTTGACGGTGTGTAAGATGCAGCCGCACTATACTCTTCTGGCTGATGCGTTAAATCTTGCCGGAACTGAGCCTCTGAAATTAGGGCAGTTGAAAGGAATAAAACAGCTAAAAGTGTGAAAATTTTCATAGTAGTAGATCTTTCTGACAATCACATTTACTAACTCATATAATAAAGAATTACTCTCAGTTAGTAAACATATTTTACTTGAGCAGTTGTTTAAATTATGGATGACTTTTAAAGCGGTGAATAATATTTACGAAGAGATCCTTCATCAACTGCAAAACGATGTTGAACTGTGTAATAGTATCTCGGCGAGATCACAAACTGAATGTAATTCAACCCACTCTACATCTTCGTGAATACCACCACCTTTTGGGCCGATAATTACCGTTTCGATTCCGGCTTCTCCAAAAATTGCAGAATCTTCCCACCAGGTATGTCCGATATAGTGAGGCTGTTCTTGCAGGAAATCTGTAACCGAGCCGGCTAATATTTTGACGATCTCTGATTGAGCCGAAATTTCATAGGGGCTTCTCCAGAGAACAGGTTCAATTTTGGCTTTAAAAAGTGGCTCTTTTTCTGACACTGTATCAATAAGCTTTTGTAGTTCTTGACGCACAGATTTTTCAGTTTCTCCAGGAACGGTTCTTCGCTCTGCATGAATACTGCACTCATGGGAATAGACAAAGAGACTTCGGCCGCCATCTACAAGCGGAACATGCATAGAAGCATCTCCGCATAAGGGGTGTGATTTTAAGGCCGGCAACTTTTTTGACCAGTTCCACAGTTCGGCAAGCAGTAGGCCTGTCAACATATTGGCATCAATACCAATATGGTGGTTGCCGCCATGTGCAGTCTTCCCAAAAGCGGATATTTTGTAGATTCCAAAACCTCTGTGTGCAGTACAAATTCCAAGATCGGTTGGTTCTGTTACAATTGCGGCATCGGTTTTTATACTTTTTATGAGTTCCTGAGCACCGGCACTTTCATACTCCTCATCAGCTACAAATGATAAAACAAGATCTCCACTCAGCTTTATCTGTTTATCCTGTAAAGCCTTAGCTACAGCAAGTATTGCGGCGATACTCCCTTTCATGTCGTAAGCACCGCGCCCGTAGAGATTGCCATGGGAAATTCTTCCAGAAAACGGATCACTCATTCCCTTTGTGCCTACTGTGTCCATATGGGCATTCAGCATTAAGGATTTTCCACCACCATTTCCTTTAATAATTCCTGTGACATTCACCCTTCCGGGTTCAATTTCTGTGATCTCACTACTCACACCAAGATCTGTAAGCAGTGAGTGTATGTAGCGGCCAATTTCTTCCTCGCCGTGCCCGCTGTTGTCAAGCATTGGGTTTACGGAGTTAATTTGAACTAATTTCTGTAGCGTTTGGATAGTGAAGTTTCTGTCGATCATTTATTCGGACACTAGCTTTAATGCGGCCTCAAGGTCTTCAATAAGATCTTCAGTATTTTCAATTCCGGTAGAATATCGTATCAGGCTTTCAGAAATAGCTAACTGTTCTCGCTGTTTTTCTGTGAGTTCTACATGGCTTGTAGTTCTTGGCGGACCTGCAAGTGTACTTACTGAACCAAGACTTGCGGCAAGGTGTACGAAAGTAAGATTATGCAGTACAGTTTTTACAGATTCGTACCCTCCCTTTAATTCAAAACTTAGTACCCCGCCAAAACCGCGCATCTGTTTTTTTGCAATTTTATGACCTTCATTGCTTTCAAGGCCTGGATAATAGACAGTTGCAACAGCATTATGGTTTTCCAGAAAACGGGCAATTTGAAGGGCATTTTTATTTTGTCTGAGCACACGCAATTCAAGAGTTTTCATTCCTCTGATTACATCGTAGGCCGTTTGAGGATGCAGGCTGGCCCCATTTATTTCCCGAAATAAAAAAATTTCTCGAACAAGTTCTTTACTTCCGCAAACCAGGCCGCAGAGCGTGTCAGAATGTCCGCCGATATACTTTGTGGCACTATGTATAACCAGATCAGCACCTAAAGTAATAGGATTTTGGTTGATGGGAGAAGCAAAAGTATTGTCAACCACAGTTACTGCGCCTGTTAGTTTTGAAGCAGCACAGATACGCGCAAGGTCGATAATTTTGAGAGTGGGATTTGTTGGGGATTCAAGATAAACGAGATTGCATCCTTTTTGGATTTCTTTCTCTATCTGATCGGCATCAGTTGTATCGCAAAGAGTAACATTAATACCGAATTTTGGAAGAAATTCGAGAAATAGTTTACTTGTACCTCCATACGTATCTTTAACAGAAACAACTCGATCGCCCGGTTTTAAAAGAGCAAAAAGCGTATTGCTGATAGCAGCCATTCCTGAAGAAAAAGATGTGGCAGCCTCTGCATTTTCAAGGGAGCGGATTTTTTCCTCCAATACAGCAATCGTAGGGTTTGTATTTCTGCTGTAGATATGCCCCTCACGATCGCCTTTTGCTGATTCGTGCCACGCGTCGAGATCTTCATAAGCAAATGTTACTGTTGAAAAAATCGGTGTTGTATGGCTGCCTTCAGAAAAGAGTTTGTCTTCGCCCGCCCAAACAGAACGAGTTCCCATTTTATTTGATGATCTGATCATAGAAAAGAAATATTTAGTATTGCTGATAGAAAAACCGAAGAGATAATTTTTAAATTCAAACTAAAGAAAAGTAAGGGAATCAGTGTATGATGCAAATTGTTTATCGGGAGCTGTTCAGGTTGTAATAGAACGTATTTTACTGTATATTTTTAGGCTTTAATAATGTCGAAATTTTAAAATTTTAAAACTCCGCCCGTTTTGAAAATGAAACTTACCGATTTCAAATTTGAAATCGACCATTTTAATGTACCTGATGAACCTGTTGAGCCAAGAGATGCCGCTAAATTAATGGTTCTCAACAGAGAGGAAAAAACAATAACCCACGAAACGTTTGCCGATTTGCACAAATACCTTAACGAAGGTGATGTGGTGGTTTATAACAACACGAAAGTGTTTCCGGCAAAACTAAAAGGGAAAAAAGAGAAAACCGAAGCTGATATAGAAGTTTTTCTTCTGAGAGAACTTCAACCGGAAAATATGCTCTGGGATGTATTGGTTGAGCCTGCCAGAAAAATCAGAATTGGCAATAAGCTCTATTTTGGCGAAGATCTGATGGCCGAAGTTGTTGATAATACCACGTCACGCGGACGAACAATCCGATTTCTTTTCGACGGGCCTAATGAAGATTTGTACTCAAGGCTGGATAAGATAGGCGATATGCCGCTGCCTCCATACATTGAACGCGAACCCAAAGAGTCTGACAAGGAGCGATATCAAACCATTTTTGCAAAAGAGAGGGGCGCCGTAGCTGCTCCAACCGCCGGTATGCACTTTACGCCGGAGCTTGTGGAGAAGCTGAAAAATAAGGGCGTAGATTTTGTGCCTGTTACGCTACACATCGGCTGGGGAACATTTCGGCCTGTAGAGGTGGAAGATTTAACCAAGCACCGAATGGATTCAGAAAATTACTTTATTTCAGCAGAGTCCAGTGATCGCATAAATGTTGCTCTTAAAAGTAAAAAAAACAAAGTAATTGCATGCGGAACATCTGCGGTTCGGGTTATTGAAACCAGTGTAATGGCAAGCGGTATGTCGAAGGCGGGTACTGGCTGGACCGATAAATTCATCTATCCTGATTATCCATTTAAGATTACCGAGGGAGTCATTACCAATTTCCATCGACCTGAATCAACATTATTGATGTTGGCTGCAGCGTTTGGCGGATTTGAATTTATAAAAGATGCGTATAAAGAGGCTGTAAAGGAAAATTACAGATTCTTCTCCTTTGGGGACGCGATGCTTATAATCTGATGACGTGGAAAAACAGCAACTCGCTCTCATAATACCGGCTGCAGGAAAAGGCGAACGCATGGGAAATGAGATCCCAAAGCCATACCTGAAGATTGCAGGCAAAACCATTCTTGAGCACACACTTTCAAGATTTAAAGGGGTTTCCGGTTTGGGTGAGGTGATTGTGTCCACATCAGAAAAGTATCTTGCAAAAACAGAGGGGCTATTAAACTCTGTATTTCCTGATATTGCAACCTTTGCAGTTTTAGGAGGCAATGAGAGACAAGATTCCATAAGAAATGCTCTTCAAAAAATATCAGGGAAAACCGGTCTGATTGCAGTTCACGATGCAGTGCGGCCATTTGTCAGAAGTGAAGACATAGAAAACTGTATTTCCGAAGCTGTGAGGTGGGGAGGGGCAGTATTGGCCATGCCTGCAAAAGATACTATTAAGGTTTCAGGTGATGACAGGATTATTGTCAAAACACCAGACAGAAAAACGCTTTGGCAGGCTCAAACGCCTCAAATCTTTTGGGCGGCTCTATTCAGGGAAGCCTATGAATATGCTGAGGTAAATCGCTTTCTCGGCTCAGATGATTCTTCGTTGATTGAAAAAATTGGCGGAAAAGTGGTTCTTGTGGAAGGTTCAAGTAAAAATTTTAAGATTACATTTCCTCTCGATCTGGAAATTGCCGGGTATCTGATAAATAAAGAGAGCTAATGAGCTTCAGAATTGGCCAGGGTTATGATATTCATCAGCTAGCGCAGGGCAGAGAACTGATACTGGGGGGTGTGAAAATACCTCATCATAAAGGACTTTTAGGTCATTCAGATGCTGATGTACTTTTGCATGCTATAACCGATGCCCTTCTTGGTGCATTAGGCCTGGGTGACATCGGTGCTCATTTTCCGGATACGGATGCTAAATACAAAGGGGCAGACAGTATCATCCTGCTTAAAGAAAGCTATAAGCTGATTACTGAAAAAGGATACGTGCTCGTTAATGCCGATGCGACCATAATTGCGGAGAAGCCCAAGTTAAAACCATACATCTCACAGATAAGAGAATCCATCGCTGCAGCGTTAAGTGCTGAAGTTGGAGCGATCTCCGTAAAAGCTACAACCGGCGAGAAAATGGGTTTCATTGGCCGGGAAGAGGGGATAGCGGCACAAGCAATTGTACTACTAAAAGCACTTTAGCAAGATGGAAGTCTATACACAAAACCTGATCGATTGGATACAAACGCTTTCCCCGTTAAGTATCTACTTCATTTTCGGGTTTATTGCATATCTGGAAAATATAGTTCCGCCAATTCCCGGTGATCTTTTGGTTGCCTTTGGCGGATATCTTGCTGCAGAACAGATCATTGGATTTTCCCCGGTTCTTGCCATTACAACGGTTGCATCTGTAATTGGCTTCATGAATATGTATGCCGTTGGAGCGTATTTTGGTGATAAAATCGATGAGCAAAGAAAAAAATTCTGGTTGATGCGCTTTTTTGATGTGAAATACTTTGACAAAGGAAAGCGCTGGATGGATCAATACGGCCAGGGGGTAATATTGGCAAACCGGTTTCTTGCCGGTACTCGATCTGTAATTTCTCTTACTGCCGGAATCACCAAAACGAAAGTGTATTCAACTATGATAAGCTCAGCGGTTAGCTCTCTGCTTTGGAATACAATTTTAATAAGTATGGGATGGTTTGTTCACGAAAACTGGCAGATTATCGGGGATTATCTCAATGTATATGGATGGATAATCCTATCATTAATTGTGATTTTGATAACTATCCGAATTATTTATTTACGAAAATGGAAGTCTGCATCTAAGTCACAAAAAAAGTGAAGCTGAGAGTTGATTCCTATTGGATATATTTTTAGCTTACATGTCTTTCACTTGTGGGGAAAATATGCCTGCGAGTAAAAAAGAAAATGCAGAAATGCACATTTGAAATATTGAATTAGCCAGTGTAGCTCAGGGGTAGAGCAGCGGTTTTGTAAACCGCCGGTCGTCGGTTCAAATCCGGCCACTGGCTCTTTCATCTGAGGAGATTGAAAGGTAAGCTGGGGGGATACCAAAGTGGCCAACTGGGGCAGACTGTAAATCTGTTGTCGTAAGACTTCGCAGGTTCGAATCCTGCTCCCCCCACTGAGTTCCGAATTGATAGAATCAACCTGTAGTGTTTATTTATTTGGAATTTAAAAACTGGCGGGCGTAGCTCAATTGGTAGAGCGTCACCCTTCCAAGGTGAATGTTGTCGGTTCGAGTCCGATCGCCCGCTCACTGAAACCAGCCGATATAGCTCAGGGGTAGAGCACTTCCATGGTA
>SLGA01000065.1 GCA_007123985.1 Balneolaceae bacterium
CATCTTCAGGGCCAGCTTGTGGCAGTTCATCCTGCATACGATATCATGTTTGATGGTTTTGCACCGAAAGAATTGCATGGCAAACCAAAAGAGCGACAAAAGTGGGCTGAAAATCAGTTGAAGATGGCGGCCCGGGCAAGTGCTAATTTAGGACTGAACGCCCACGCTTCGTTCTCAGGGTCACTGTTGTGGCACACGGTCTATCCTTGGCCTCAGCGCCCTTCCGGATTGGTTGAGGATGGTTTTGCGGAGCTCGCACGACTATGGAAACCTATTTTGGATACGTTTGATGAGTGTGGAGTGGATGTTTGCTATGAACTGCACCCCGGCGAAGATCTGCACGATGGAATTACCTATGAGAAGTTTCTCGAAGCGACGGGAAATCATCCAAGAGCCCGGATTCTATATGATCCCAGCCATTTCATTCTGCAGCAGCTCGATTACCTCTCCTTTATTGATATCTATAAAGATTACATCAAATCCTTTCATGTGAAAGATGCTGAATTTAATCCAACCGGTAGAGCAGGGGTTTATGGCGGATTTCAGGGATGGGCGGATCGTCCCGGACGATTTCGTTCTCTGGGTGATGGTCAGGTTGATTTCATCAGTATCTTTACAAAACTTTCTCAGTACGATATTGATTGTTGGGCTGTGCTTGAATGGGAGTGCTTCATCAAACACCCTGAGCAGGGAGCGAAAGAGGGTGCCGAAATTATTAGTGATCTCATCATCGAAGTAACAGATAAAGCGTTTGATGATTTTGCAGGTGCGGGAAGTGATAAAGAACTGAATAAGAAGATTCTTGGTATTTGAATCTTTTTTAAATCAAAATCTCAATTTGATAAAACAAAAGCGGCACTGAGATGATCAGTGCCGCTTTTTTATGTATCGGAAATTTTAAAAGATATTTTACTTCAGATCAAACCGATCTAAATTCATCACTTTTGTCCATGCCTTTACGAAATCGTTCAGGAATTTCTCATTACCATCGGATGTGGCATACACTTCCGAGATTGCTCGAAGTTCAGAATTTGAACCAAGAATCAAATCTGCACGAGTTGCCGACCATTTAGGTTCACCGGTTTTGCGGTCACTTCCAACAAAGATGTCTTGTTTGTCTGTAGTGGCCTGCCAGGTTGTGTTTAAATCCAGCAAATTCACAAAGAAATCGTTGGAAAGTGTACCCGGTTTATCCGTAAACACTCCATGTCGAGATCCGTTGTAGTTGGTGTTCAAAACACGCATTCCGCCAAGAAGTACAGTCATTTCCGGGGCTGTGAGTGTGAGAAGCTGTGATTTATCAATGAGCATCTCTTCTGCAGTTGTATTGTGCTTTGGTACGAAGAAATTACGGAAGCCATCTGCAGGTGGTTCAAGCCATGCGAATGATTCTACATCTGTCATCTCATCGGTAGCATCTGCTCTTCCCGGTGTGAATGGAACAGAAACTTCATGGCCTGCATCTTTTGCCGCTTTTTCAATTGCAACAACGCCTCCTAGTACGATGAGATCTGCAATAGAAATCTGTTTGTTTCCGGTTTGCGAGTTGTTGAACTCTGTTTGAATTCCTTCGAGAACTTTGAGTACTTTCGCAAGCTGTTCAGGATTATTTACTTCCCAGTCCTTCTGTGGTTCAAGCCGTACACGCGCACCGTTTGCTCCACCTCGTTTATCTGATCCGCGATATGTTGAAGCTGATGCCCAGGCTGTTGAAACAAGCTCTGTTGTCGTCAGACCAGAAGCGAGGAAATTCTCTTTGAGAGCATTGATGTCATTATCATCAACCAGATCGTAGGTGATTTCCGGGATGGGATCCTGCCAGCTCAAATCTTCTTCCGGTACTTCAGGGCCGAGATAGAGTGATTTTGGCCCCATATCACGATGTGTAAGTTTAAACCATGCTTTTGCAAATGCATCAGCAAATTCATCAGGATTTTCATAGAATCGACGGGAAATTTTCTCGTAGGCAGGATCTTCTTTCAAAGAGAGATCGGTTGTGAGCATAAATGGAGCGTGTTTTTTATTTGGGTCATGCGCATCAGGCACGGTTCCCTCACCGCCGCCATCAACCGGTCTCCACTGCCACGCGCCTGCAGGACTCTTATATTTTTCCCAATCGTACTTGAAGAGGTTGTCGAAGTAGAGATTTGTCCACTCTGTTGGTTTTTGTGTCCATGCACCTTCAAGGCCACTGGTGATGGTATCTTCTGCTACACCGGTTTTGTATGAACTCTTCCAGCCCATTCCCATCTCTTCAATGGAAGCGGCTTCGGGCTCTGATCCAAGATGAGATTCAGGTGCTGCACCGTGAGTTTTTCCGAATGTATGTCCGCCTGCAATTAGAGCTACTGTTTCTTCATCATTCATGGCCATTCGGGCGAATGTCTGGCGGATGAAGTGAGCTGCTTTTTTGGGATCAGGTTCACCATTAGGTCCTTCAGGGTTCACATAGATCAAACCCATGTGATCGGCACCCAGTGGCTCTTCCAGAGTGCCATCTTCTGTGTGGCGCTGGCTTGCAAGCCATTCACCTTCCGATCCCCAATAGATATCTTCTTCAGGTTCCCAAACATCGGTACGTCCGCCGGCAAAGCCGTAAGTCTCAAAACCCATCGATTCAAGGGCAACGTTTCCTGCCAATATCATAAGATCCGCCCAGGAAATTTTATTTCCATACTTCTGTTTTACCGGCCAGAGTAACAGACGTGCCTTATCAAGATTTACATTATCGGGCCAGCTGTTAAGAGGCGCAAATCGCTGAGAACCTGCGCCACCGCCACCACGGCCATCAACTACGCGGTACGTACCGGCACTGTGCCATGCCATCCGAATCATAAGCGGTCCGTAGTGGCCATAATCCGCCGGCCACCAATCCTGAGAGTCTGTCATAAGATTGGCCAGATCTTTTTTGATCGCATTGAGATCGAGCTTTTTAAATTCTTGTGCATAATCAAAATCTTCCCCCATTGGGTTCGATTTTGATGAGTGTTGGCGTAGGATATTCAGGTTTAGCTTATTGGGCCACCATTCTCTGTTCTTAGTTCCACCGCCTGCTCCCTGTCGCATGGCTCCGTTACTGAACGGACATTTACTTTCATCATTTACTTTATAGGTATCCGCTTTATTTGTCGAGTTTTCTTTTTCACTGTTAGACATACTTCAGTTCTTTTTTTCCGATTGTTTACATTTTTACTATTTAAACATACCAAATACTGTGATCAATATTTTTACTCTCTCAATAGAAATAAACTATTACCGATATATGAGAAGCTTATGAATAGCCTTTTTATATCAATGAGATTTGAGACGGTTCACCACTTCTATCGTCGTGAAATCAATAACAAATCGAGCAACCTGTCTGAACCTGCTTAGCCAGTTAATTCAACCAGAATAGAAGTGAATTTTACAATACCATTCAGGAAATTTTAACAGCTTATCGTAAAAACCGGTTGATTAAATTTTCGAGCCTTTCCTGTTTACCGCTAATCATTTCCGGTTCCCCGGCTGATATGGCCAGCTCACGAAGATTTTCGAGTGAAAGTTTGCCGGTTTCAAACTCTTTTCCGGGGCCGTCATCAAACGATCTGTAGCGGCCGTAACGAAGTTTTTTGTACTCATCATTTTGCACAATTTTTTCCGCAATCAGTAATCCTCTGGCAAAAGTATCCACTCCTCCAATATGTGCAATAAACAGATCTTCAGAATCGGTGGAATTTCGCCGGATTTTTGCATCAAAATTGAAACCGCCAGGAGCAATCCCGCCATGTTCAAGCAGAATCATCATGATATCAACCGCATCATACAGGTTTGTTGGGAAGTAGTCGGTATCCCAACCATTTTGTGCATCGCCACGGTTGGCATCAATGCTGCCGAGCATCCCTTTTTGTGCAGCAAGTAAAACATCGTGTGCAAACGAGTGGCCTGCAAGTGTAATATGATTCGCTTCCAGGTTCAGTTTGAAATCATCGGCAAGATCTTGCTCGTGCAGAAAACCCAATACTGTGGCCGCATCGTAGTCGTATTGGTGCTTAGTTGGTTCCATCGGCTTGGGTTCAATCAAAAATGTACCTTCAAAACCAATTTTGCGTCCGTAGTCGCGGGCGGCTCGCAGGAATGTACCCATATTGTCGATTTCCCGTTTCATATCGGTGTTGAGCAGGTGCATGTAACCCTCACGTCCTCCCCAGAATACATAATTTTCACCATCGAGTTCTACAGTTGCATCGAGTGCAGCTTTTACCTGGGCAGCAGCGTGGCATACCACGGTAAAGTCAGGATTGGTTGCGGCTCCATTCATGTATCGGGGGTGGGTAAACAGATTTGCTGTTCCCCAAAGCAATTTCACACCGGTCTCATTTTGCATCTCTTTTGCACGTACAACCATCTCGTGCAGGTTCTTTTCCGATTGAGTGATTGAGTTACCCTCAGGAGCGAGATCCCTGTCATGGAAACAGTAATAGGGAACACCCAGTTTTGTGATGAACTCAAATGCGGCATCCATTCGGTATTTTGCATTTTCCATCGGATCGGATGATTTATCCCATGGAAAATTGCGCGTTCCGACGCCAAACGGATCACTGTTTTCATTACAAAAAGAGTGCCAGTAAGCCACTGCAAAACGAAAGTGATCTTTCATCGTTTTTCCGGCAACAATCCGGTTTTCATCATAATGGGTAAACGCAAGCGGATTATCAGATTCGGTGCCTTCGTATGATATCTTACTGATTTCGGGAAAATATTCGGTTTTGTGTGACATAATTATTTTGGGTTTTATTCAACAATTTAAATGGCAGTGTCAGGCAATGATTGCGTTAAGTTCTTCAATCCAGTTTTGGTAAGCTGTTGTGTAGAGTTTCGTTTTTTGGAGTTCGGGTTCAATCGTTTCAATTATATTCAGGCCAATAAACGCCTCTTTTTTATCAGAAAATATACCTACACCCAGTCCTGCACCACGGGCAGCTCCTTCCGATCCATCCGTATCATACAACTCAAGAACGGAACCCGTACTGTTTGCAAAGGCCTCACGAAAAAGCGGACTCAGAAACAGGTTTGCACGTCCGGCACGAATGATCTTCGGCGAAATACTAATTCCTTTCATGATGGAAAATCCATACTTCATCGAGAAAACAATACCTTCAAGAGCGGCACGCAGAAGATGTCCCGTTTCATGTCGGTTAAAATTCAGTCCGATAAAACGGGCTCCGGGATTTTTATCCTCAAGTATACGCTCTGAGCCATTTCCAAAAGGAAGAATGATGACACCATCGGCCCCAATCGGAGTGTTCAGTGCAAGATTATTCATCTTGTCATAATTGATGGTTTCATCCCTGATGAGATTCTGTTTAATCCATCGGTACAAAATACCCGTTCCATTGATGCACAGAAGCACACCGTATGATGGATTCTGTTCAGTATGATTCACATGAATAAATGAGTTTACGCGTGACTTTTCATCAAATACCGGTTTTTCGGATACCCCATATATCACACCGGATGTGCCGGCTGTGGCTGCACCTGCATCAGATGACAAAACATTCAATGAAAATGCATTGTTTGGCTGATCACCGGCCTTATACGTAATTGGCACACCTCTCTTCAGGCCTAACTCGTCGGCTGCTTTAGCAGTGAGTTTGCCATGCTCAGCAAAGGATGGGAGTGCATCAGGGATTAACCTTTCATCAATTTCATAATACTGCAGTAACGTTCGGGCAAGCTGATTCTCTTTATAATCCCATAAAATCCCTTCAGATAAACCGGTGTGTGTTGTGGAAATTTCACCGGACATTTTCATGGATACATAATCACCCGGAAGCATCATTTTGTGAATGCCGTTGTAAATTTTAGGCTCATTCTCTTTTACCCACTTCAGTTTTGAAGCCGTGAAATTTCCCGGTGAGTTCAGAAATCGTTCGAGGCAAACCTGTTCACCCA
>SLGA01000046.1 GCA_007123985.1 Balneolaceae bacterium
CTTGATGGTGAGATGGTGGCAGACACGGTTGTAATCATCGGTGGTTTAGACCCCGTATTAGGAGAAGCTGACAAATAGAACTATGGCATACGAATTCACAAAAGAAGACCTCCGGGAAATTGAAAAAATAAAGGCAAAGTACCCTGAAGTGATGCCCGCCACGTTACCAACATTGTGGGTGGCACAAAGAAGATTTGGCCATGTAGAACCAGAAGTACAACGCCTGGTGGCAGAAACGCTTGGTCTTCCGGAAGCACACGTTCATGGTGTTGCCAATTTTTACACTCAATATTACAAAGAGAAAAAAGGTAAACATGTACTTGATGTGTGCACCTGCTTAAGCTGCCAGCTTTGCGGAGGTTATGAAATTTTGCATCACCTTGAAGAGACTCTCGGCATCAAAGCCGGTGATACCACAGAAGACGGTACATTTACTTTGAATCAGGTGGAATGTCTTGGGGCTTGCGGATATGCACCAATGCTTCAGGTTACCAATGATAAGTATGTAAATCACCTCACCAAAGAAAAAGCTGATGAACTCGTAGATAAGCTCAAAAATGGTGAAGAGCCGGATTACGAACAAATGAAAATGCCACAGCACAAGAATATTTAAGCTATCATGAGTACTGTTGACTGGAAAAATTATACACCCGTACTTCTGCCAGACATAAAAGATCTGCACAAGATTGATGTGTACATCAAAAATGGTGGTTACAAAGCTTTAAAATCTGTTCTTACCGACAAAAAGAGTTGGGATGGGCCCAAAGCTGTAATCGAAGAAGTGAAAAGTGCTAATATTCGCGGACGAGGTGGTGCCGGATTTAATGCCGGTTTAAAATGGTCGTTTATGCCTCCGGCTGATGGCGGACCAAGATACCTTGCATGCAATGGTGATGAATCGGAACCCGGTACATTTAAAGACCGTAAAATTTTTGAATACAATCCTCATGTATTTATTGAAGGTGCACTAATTGCAGCCTATGCGATGGAAATCACCACAATATATGTTTACATACGTGGTGAATACAAGACCTATATCGATATGGTAGAGAATGCCATTGCCGATGCTTATAACAAAGGCTATATAGGAAAGAATATTTTCGGCTCCGATTTTAGTGTTGATTTTTATGTTCATTCCGGAGCAGGTGCATATATCTGTGGAGAAGAAACCTCCATGCTCGAATCTCTTGAAGGTAAGCGTGGATATCCGCGAGTTAAACCACCATTTCCTGCTCAAAAAGGCTTATGGGGAAGGCCAACAACCATCAACAACGTAGAAACACTTTCGCATGTAACCGGAGTTATTAACAATGGTGCAGAGTGGTTCAGCGGTATTGGAGCTAAAACGCACCCAGGGCCAGTACTTTATGGAATATCAGGTCATGTAAATAACCCCGGAGTCTATGAGCTTCCATCAGGTATACCTGTTCTGGATCTGATTGAAATTGCTGGTGGCATGAGAAATGGCAAAAAACTCAAAGCAGTAATTCCGGGTGGTTCTTCCACACCTATTCTGAGAGCTGATCAGCTTGATGGCATCACAATGGACAGCGACTCGCTCCGTACAGTCGGTTCAATGCTTGGAACTGCAGGAATGGTTGTGATGGATGAGGATACGGATATCGTGGATGTACTTTGGAGGATCTCCCATTTTTACCATCATGAATCTTGCGGGCAGTGTACACCCTGCAGGGAAGGAACAGGATGGCTGGAGAAAATTTTACTGAAAATAAAAAATGGTGATGGTGAAGTGAGAGATCTTGATTTACTGCTCGATGTTACCACTCAGATGGAAGGACGAACAATCTGTGCACTGGCAGATGCCGCTGCCTGGCCTGTTCGCTTTACAATTAATCGCTTCAGAGATGAATTTGAAGCGCGCTGCAAGAAGAAATCTCACGCAGTAGCCTAATATTGTTTGCAAATAGAATGGTAAATCATCAATCAAATACTAATAATTCAACAACTGCATAACAGATGCCTGAAATTTTCATAGACGGTCACCGGTACGAATTTGAAGGTGATCATAAAGTATTACAGTTTATACAGGATCTTGGAAAAGAAGTACCCTTTTTCTGTTATCATCCTTCAATGACTGCCCCGGCAAACTGCAGGCAGTGTATGGTTAAGGCTGGTCAATACATGAAAGATCGTGAAACCGGTGAGTATGAGGTTGATGAAAACGGCGAACGTGTAATCAGGTGGTTTCCGAAGCTTCAGACTTCTTGTAACCTCATGGCAGCTGATGGGATGGTAATCCTTACACAGGAAACAGATGAACTGGTACAGAGAGCCCAAAAAGACAACCTCGAGCTCATTCTGATTAATCATCCGCTCGACTGCCCTATTTGCGATCAGGCCGGTGAGTGTCCGCTTCAAATTCAAACATATAAATACGGGCCAGAAGGCAGCAGGTTTGAGGTAAAGAAAGTTCACAAACCAAAGAGAATTCAACTGGGCCCCCGTGTAGTACTGGATGCAGAAAGATGTATAAACTGTACACGTTGCACTCGTTTCACTCAAGAAATTAGTAAAACAGATCAACTTACAATAACATCCCGGGGGGATAAAAACTATCCCACAACAGCACCCGGCAGAGAGTTTGATGATCCATATTCACTGAATACAGTTGATATTTGCCCGGTAGGCGCACTTACATCGGCCGATTTTCGCTTCAAAGCACGAGTTTGGGAGATGAATCAAACTCCAAGCATTGACATTACAAACGGAAAAGGCACCAATATTGACCTCTGGACAAGAGACAATCTTATACTACGTGTTACTCCACGGTTTAATGCTGAAGTTAATGACCATTGGATGCCGGATGCCGGGCGAGAAGCTTATAAGATTTTTAATGAGAACAGAATTTCCAGGCCACAGCAAAAACTTGATGGTGAGCAGATTCTCTCAAGCTGGAATAATGCAATAGCTACACTTTCAGAGGAAATTGCAGCGACAGATAATTCAAAAATAGTTGTAATTGCAAGTCCGCATGCATCTGTTGAAGAGAATTATGCCCTGAGTAAATACACAAATCTTTTAGGATTAAATCAGCCGGTATTTACACCTCATATCGAGGAAGGCACTGGAGATGATTTCCTGCTAAGTGATGATGTAGCTCCAAATGCGAATGGCTGCCGTCTTCTCGGTTTCACAGAGCTTGACAAGGCATCCATCAAGAAAGAGATTAAAAAGGCTGAGCTTGTAGTTATCCTACACGATAATCTTATAGACCGTGAAGTAATAGCAGCTGATGATCTCAAAGAAAAATTTGTGGTTGTATTTGCAACGAACAACTCTGATACATCAAAAGCCGCGGATTTGGTTATTCCAATCACCACAGCAGCAGAACATGCCGCTAGCTACGTAAATGTTGATGGAAGAATTCAGCGAACATACCGTGCGAAGGAAACCAAATATACCGAACGGCGATTGGATCTTGAAATGTCGGAAGGGCGTTTGGATCGGTACGGAACAAACTTCGATAACTGGGTTACCGAGGACAACAAGATAGATTGTCTGCCTGTATGGAAGTTCATTAATCGTATTTCCGAACACTCCGGACTTGAATGTAATTTTAATGACGGTCGAGAGATAATGGATGAAATTGCATCCACTCTGGATAGCTTTACAGGTGTAAGCTATGCAGCTATGGACGAGCAAGCCGGTATTCAATTATCAATAAAAAAAGAAACTTCAACGAGTAAATAACCAATAAAGGGGATGGCAGAAGTAACCGCTACATCATACATCGTTTTAGGGACAGCACTGTTTATGCTGCTAAATTCAGCAGCCATAGCTGTATATGCTGAAAGACGTGTTGCTGCGTTTATTCAGAATAGAGTAGGCCCCAACAGAGTAGGACCAATGGGCCTGCTACAACCTATAGCTGATGTTGTTAAACTAATACTAAAAGAGGATGTTACACCAACCCAAGGTAACCGGTTTTTACATACTGTAGCACCTATAATACCTGTGGTAACGGCACTTATGACCGTAGCTGTAATACCCTTTGGTGATGGTATATATGCAACTAATATCAATGTTGGTGTACTTTATCTTCTTGCCGTTGCCTCGCTTAGCGTGTATGGTGTTACTCTGGCCGGATGGGCTTCAAACAGTAAATACTCTCTGCTAGGCGGATTGAGAGCAGCAGCCCAGATGATAAGTTATGAACTTCCTCTTGGAATGGCAGTTGCATCCGTCGTGATTTTTGTAGGATCACTGAGTGTAGTTGATATTGCAGTTGCTCAGGAGAACTGGTGGTTTGTATTTCTTAACCCGCTGGGTGCAATCATTTTTATTATTGCTGCTTTTGCTGAAAGTAACCGAACTCCTTTTGATCTTGTAGAAGCAGAACAGGAACTTGTAGGAGGTTTCCATACAGAATACAGCTCCATGAAATTCGGAATGTTTTTCCTTGCTGAATACATGCATGTTGTGATTAACTCGATGTTGATGGTTACCTTTTTCTTTGGAAGTTACCATCTGCCGTTTGCAGGATATTGGCTGCCTGAACTCTCTCCTGTTGTAAAAGGTATTTTAGATGTTAGTGTGTTTGTAGCTAAAACAGCTTTCTTTGTATTCGTCTTTATTTGGGTTCGCTGGACCATTCCAAGATTCAAATTCAACCAGGTAATGAAACTTGGATGGTCTAAATTACTACCGTTAAGTATTCTCAACTTTATAGTATTAGCTGCAATTCTCTATTTTATTGTTGGCTAAATTATTACTTCAAATCACTTAAAAGTATTTCTTAAACCCTGTTTTGATTATTCAAATCAGGGTTTTTTTATGTAGCATCCCATAGTGGTTTACCAAGAAAAGATGAGAGTTGTTGAGCGTCTTGCCGGAGTATTGTTCCCTTGCCGTGATCAACAACATTCAGGCGTGTTCCATCTTTTAAAACAAGATTCAGTTCATAGCTGAAATAGGAACTTTTATCGCTTCTAACAAACTCCTTTATAAGCTGCAATGCATAAATTTCACTGATTGGAACCCTATTTTTTACCGCAATCCGATCTGTTGTATGATCGGGTTTATTCCACCCTTTCCAGTAAAATCCTTTCATTTTATCGAAAACAACCGGTTTACCATAGTTGTAAAACAAAAATGCCCCTGCAGCAAAAAAGATCAACCCAAATCCGGCAATGAAAAACCTATCAGAAACTCCCTCGAAATCCGCGGTAAGCAAAATTAATGTTGGTACAGCCACGCCAATCAACATAAAAAGAAACGTAAAAGCTTTCGCTCCTATCGACATCTTAAATTCAGCCCGATTATATCCGTCACTATAGTACTTATGAGTCTTAAAATTTGATCCGCCGCTTACAACCGGTGTCCAGCTGATCGTTTTAGCAACTGAATCATTAAAAATGGATGGGTCGAATGGTTCTGAAGGTGTAGCAAATTTAGTTGCAAATTTTTTCAGTTTGGATAGCATGATAAGCACCTATTTAAGAGCATCCGTTTTAGTTAATTTCTGAATATAGTTTTTTTTCAGAAATCACAAATCATGCTTTTTTGCGGAAAAAACTAACTACCTGTTAGAGTGGGTATGTAGATGGATTTGATTCATGCATCATCTGATAAACTTTTTCAAGAATATCTTCTGCACTTGGCTTCGAAAAATAGTCACCGTCTGAAGCGTATGCCGGCCGGTGCGCTTTGGCTGTTAAGCACTCTGCTTTACTGTCGAGATAGTTGTACCCATTATGCGTATCAAGAACTGTCTGCATCATGTAAGCTGTAGCGCCACCTGGCACGTCCTCATCAACAAACAGAATTCTGTTGGTTTTTTTGAGTGAGTTTAGAATCATTCTGTTTGTATCGAAAGGCAAGAGTGTTCTTACATCAATCAATTCAATTGAAATATCAAGTGCTTCAAGCTCAGGGATGAGACTTTC
>SLGA01000194.1 GCA_007123985.1 Balneolaceae bacterium
CTGCGACCCCTCGGCCCCCAGCCGAGTGCGCTACCGGACTACGCCACGCCCCGAGAATCAATACAATAAAACTTTTCAAATCATAATAGTTGCAGGATCTGAACCTGCGCCCCTCCCGATTGAACTGCATCGGGATACCCTATTCCCGAGTCTTCGGGATTAGAACCGATTTCAAACAGACTTTAAAATTAGGGGTAAATTCAGCGAAACACAACAAAAACCATTTTGCTAAGAGTATTCATCATTCCAATTTTTGAATACAATTTTTAAAAAACATTTCAGGAATGCTTTCGTACTTTAGCGTTCAAACTTAAATACCAACAGAATCACATCTCTATGAAAAAAATAGCGTATTTGTGCTTCGCCATTCTACTGGCACCTGCTTTTTTGAGTGCTCAGAATAATGACAATGGCGACGATCCCGATCAAAAATTCAACTCTCTGATCGAGGATTCAGAAAAAATCGAGGGCTTTTTCAGCTTCTATAAAACCGATGATAAGTTATACCTCGCAGTTAAAGAAGATCAGCTTGACGATGAGTTCCTTCTCAATTTTCAGATCGGCCGCGGAATTGGCGCAGCAGGGCTATACGGCGGCACCATGTTAAGTATTTTTGAGTCGGAGCTGGTGGCACTTCGAAAACGTGAAAACAGGCTTTTTCTTGTAAATATTCCTCATCGTTACACTGCAGAAGAGGGCACTCCACAGGCTCGCGCTGTAGAACTAACGTACGGTGAATCGGTGCTCGAAACAGCAAGCATCGAGGCAACACACAGCGACGGTACCATGCTCATCGATACATACAGCTGGTTTGTAGGTGATCTATCAAACATCAGCGACCGAGTTCAGCGGGCAGTAGCACAACGACCTGGCCAACCGGGAAGAGCTCAATTCGACCGCAGCCGCAGCTATGTTGAATTTGTTGAATCTTTCCCGAAAAACAGTAACATCCAGGCAAGCCTCACGTTCAGAAACCAGGAAACTTCCGCACCAAGAACTGTTGCCGACAGCCGTTTTATACCCGTATCCGTTTTCTACACTCTGGCACAATTGCCTGAAGAACCTATGAAGCCCCGTATGGCAGATGATCGACTCGGCTATTTCATGACGGTTCACAAAGATTTTACCGATACAAATGAAGAATTTTTTCAGCGATATATAAATCGTTGGAGGCTTGAATGCGATGGGCCTCCCGGAGATGACGGACTTTGTGATCCCAAAAAACCGATTATCTACTATCTCGAAAACACCATACCGGAGCGATTTCGCCAACCGATGATGGAAGGTGTAGAAGCATGGAGTGATGCATTTGAAGCGGCTGGTTTCAGAAATGCAGTACAGGCAAAAATGCTTCCCGATTCCGTTTCAGCCGGCGACATTCGATACTCAACTCTTCGCTGGAATGTATCCGATCAGCCAGGTTACGGAGCCATTGGCCCGTCAACCGTGGATCCCAGAACAGGTGAAATTCTGGATGCCGATCAGCTTTACGAAGCAAATATGTTTCTTAATTACAGAAATACTTTCGAGAATTTTGTTGAACCGCAAAATGCCATTAACGAAATCTTTAATGTAAGTGATGAAGAAATGGAGCTGATGAAGCTCGGCATCAAAACCGAATCTTTCTTCACTGAAATGGGTACACAGGCCAATCTCGTGCGTGCGTCACTGCTTGCGGGTGGCATGCTGAACCCAGGAGATCCGATGCCGGACGAGTTTATTGACCAGGCCACTCGATGGGTAACCATGCACGAGGTGGGGCATACGCTTGGCCTTCGCCACAACTTCCGCTCATCTGTAGATACTCCAATGGACAAACTTCATGATACAGAGTGGACAGCAGAAAATGGTGTATTCAGTTCCGTAATGGATTATCCGTCACCTAACATAAATGCAAACGGGCATGATCACGGCCACTTCTATAATACCGGTGTTGGCAGTTACGACCGCTGGGTGATCAGCTATGGGTACACACCAGACGATGAGAAAGCAAAAGAGATTGCGAGGCGTGCCGCAGAGCCCGGTCATGCTTACGGTACAGACGAAGATGCCCGTGGTGCTGGCGCTATTGACCCGAATGTAAATGTGTACAGCCTGAGTGAAGATCCTATTGCCTGGGGCCGAGATCGGGCTGACCTAATTCGAGACATGTTTCCAGTTCTGCCGGATATTGCCCTGAATGATGACATGGCCTACTTCGAAGTGACTAACCTTTTCCAGAGTGCCTTTTTTCAGTATGCGCGGGCTCTCACTCCCTCAGTTAAGTTTATTGGAGGTCAATACCAGTATCGCGACCATGCCGGCGATCCGAATGGAAGAATGCCGTTTGAAGCCGTGCCACTCGAAAAACAACAGGAAGCACTCAACACCATCATCGATTATGCTTTTGCTGCCGATGCCATCAATCTTCCGCAGGAAGTGTACCAGCAATTCGGTGCAAACCGATGGAGCCACTGGGGACAGAGCAATACCTGGCAGGGACGCATCGATTATCCTCTGCACCAGACACTTTTAGGTGTACAGTCGAGCCTGCTCTCTCAGTTACTGAATCCAACCCGCCTCGAACGGATCAGAGACACCGAAGTAAAGTTCAGTGCTGAAAATACAGTTACCATTCCTGAATTGATGGAGAGTGTAACCAATGCCATCTGGGAAGAGGCGTGGACTGCACCCGGCGGAAACATCACAAGCAATCGCAGAGATTTACAGCGGGCACATCTCGATCAGATGATCAGGCTGGTTACAGATGCACCATCCGGTACTCCGGCTGATGCACGCGCTGTGGCAAGATACACACTTCAGGATCTGCACGAACGTCTCGAGCGCAGGCTTGCTCCGCCAACGTATAATTTCGATGCCTACACAAGAGCGCATCTTACTGAGTCAAAAGAGCGAATCCGGCATGCACTCAGTGCAGGATTCAGCCTCGAAAATTAAAAGGTGTTTCATTTAATAACCTCACAAAGCCCTGCCGGAATATCTTTCTGCAGGGCTTTTTTGTGTCCGGAACTATGTTGTTGCTCAATTGTTTACAATTATTCGTACTAAAAACTGTTATACCATTATGTTTAAAACAAAGTTACTTCTTCTTCCATTTTTGCTCATTATTTTCGGATGTGGCACAAGCAGCGACCCGCTTGATGTGGATTACGGAGCAGATTATCTTATCGTTGTTACGGAAGATCGTCCTTCCGTTGTTGGCAATACTCTTCGTGTAGTACTTCGATACAATGGATGTGAACCAAATCATCAGTTTGAACTGAATTCCCTTGAAAACGACAATAATGAGTTTGAAGTTTGGTTGAGAAAAATCACACCAAATCAAGACTGTGATCAGAGCTTTGAAGAATCAAGAGAATTTGAATTACCGGCTGAAACCAATCAAAGCAGAATTCGATTTTCAGCTCCCAACTTTGAAGGTATCCTCAGAGAGATTTAATAACATAAATTGCAGATATTCAGGTTTCCTTAAACCTGATTTTTTCATTATGCCACGTTTCCTGTTTTCTATTCTGCTGTTCTCGTCTTTAATTTCTTCTTGCCACGCACCTGATGAAATAGTTTATAATCCCTTTGCAGGACCTAACCCCTGGCCGGAAATACGCTCTGAACGTATAGCAACACTGCTGCCGCAAGCCATGCAAAGAGCTAATGTTGAAGCGTGGGCCGTTCTTTGCCGATCCAATAATAATGATCCGCTTGCCAGCCATATTGGCTGTGAAAATGCTGTTGCTCCTGCTGTATTTCTTTTTCAGCTGAAAGGTGATGATGTCTATTCAATCGTATTTACTCCTCCCGGTGAGGCAACAGCTCTGCAGGAAATTGCCCTCCATGACAGTATCGCTGTCACCAGCCGAACACCCGGAGCAATTACAGAAGCTGCCCGGTACATCAATGAACAGATAAGCGGTAATCTGGCACTAAACTTCAGCGAAACGAACGAACTGGCAGATGGCCTCAGCCTTACTCAATATCAGCGCTTTACGGAACGGCTTAATTCACAAGTGAGAAACCGGATCGTATCATCAGAAGAACTGGTCTATGAGTGGCTATCTGTTAAAACCCCGGCTGAGATTGAAATCCTGAGAAAAGCTGCAGAGATCACATCTCAATGGCAGTATGAGGCGTACAACCAAGTTGTTCCGGGCCGCACCACAGACAGGGATGTGGCTGATTTTTTGAAATCTAAAATGGCAGGAATTGGCGTGGGTGATGCATGGTCTCCCGATCAGAACCCTGCTGTAAATTCCGGTCCCGATCGCGGGCATGCGCATCCCACTGATAGGATAATTCGTGCGGGTGATGTAATACAAATTGATTTTGGTATACGCGTGCACGATATGTGGGTAACCGATATCCAACGGTTTGCATATGTGCTTCATCCAGGCGAAACAGAGCCTCCCGCCCACATTCAGCGATACTGGGAAGTAGCACGGGATGGAAACAGAATGGTTCTTGAAGTACTGCAGCCCGGCATTACCGGGTATGATGTGGATCGTGTTCAGCGAAACTGGATGGAAGAAAACGGCTCAATGGATGTACTGTGGAATACAGGCCACCCGGTTGGCTATGTAGCGCACGATGTAGGGCCAAGCCTTGGAGGGGCACAACGCGGCAGGGATCCGCATCCAACTGCTTTCAGGGAACTGCGGGCAGGCAACGTGTTTGCTTACGATGGTTTTTTTATGTGGGAAATTGAAGGTGGCACTAAAACCATATCCGTGGAGGAAATGGCGGTGGTTACAGATGCCGGGGCTGAGTACCTAACTGCACCGCAAGAAGATTTAATTCTAATTCCATCCAATTAAAAGCGATTCCATCTAAAAAATCGTGTAAAATCGGCTTTTAAAAAAAACCACAACTCCGTACCTTTTTGAAACCTCAAACGGAGCTGATGAAGACGCTCAATAAAACTGCTTTCACATACTCAAAAAAAGAATTTAATCCGACACGGATACCGGGGTCGGATTTTTTTTGGTCTTCATCTCTCATTATTCAACTCCCGAAAACCAATTTCTTACATGACTGCATCCATCCCCGATAGAAAACCTGCAATACTTGCTCTTGCCGACGGCACAGTTGTTCATGGCCGCGCGATCGGTATAACCGGTACTACAGGCGGCGAACTCTGTTTCAATACCAGTATGACCGGCTATCAGGAAATTTTTACTGATCCCAGCTATTACGGCCAGTTGATGATGATGACCTATCCGCATATTGGTAACTACGGCACAATGAGCCGCGATGACGAAGCCGGAAGTGTCATGATTGCCGGCCTGATAGTCCGTTCATTCTCCGATGAATACAGTAATCCCATTGCAGACGGGAGCCTTCAGGAATATTTGGTTTCAAACCGTGTGATAGGAATTTCTGGTGTGGATACGCGCAAGCTTGTGCGCCATATAAGAACCAAAGGGGTTATGAATGCTGTAGTTAGCTCAGAAATACTGGATGAGGCCGAACTGGTGAAAAAGGCACGCGAGTGGGATTCGATGGTTGGCCTCGAGCTGGCTACAAAAGTTACCCGAAAAGAGGCTCAAACCATCCCGGCTGACGGGCCCTATAAAATTGCCGCTTTCGACTACGGAATTAAACAGAATATCATCAATAACTTTGTGAATAGAGGCTGTACGCTGCGTGTTTTCCCCGCAGAAGCCGAACTTGAACATGTAAAAAAATGGAATGCAGACGGTTATTTTTTCAGTAACGGTCCGGGAGATCCTAACGCTTCTTCTACCTACGGCCTGCCGATGGTTAATTATGCTAAACAAACCGGCAAGCCGCTTTTTGGTATCTGCCTTGGGCACCAGCTTATGGCTTTATCAGAGGATATTCCTATCAAAAAAATGTTTGTTGGCCATCGCGGTGCTA
>SLGA01000173.1 GCA_007123985.1 Balneolaceae bacterium
AAAGAGGTCTGCCGTGACCTGTTAAAGAGTATGTCGGTGCCCGTTGCAGATGGTGCTGCCATCAATTCATTAGAGGAACTTCAAAAATTGATTGATTCACTGGGATTTCCACTTGTGATAAAACCGGTAAACGGCAATAAGGGCCGTGGAGTAACAACAGATATCACCACAACAGAGCAGGCAGAGGAAGCTTTCCGGTTTGCTTCAACTATTTCTGAGCGGATTATTGTTGAGAAATCCATCCCCGGTTTTGATTATCGCCTTCTTGTGATCGACGGTAAATTAGCCGCTGCAGCCAGGCGTACACCAGCCCATGTTGTTGGTGATGGGAAGTCGACCGTACAGCAGTTAATTGATGATGTAAACGGTGACCCTAAACGCGGAGATGGCCACAAAAATGTACTCACAAAGATACAGGCCGGACCGGCTACTTCATTTATCTTATCACAGAAAAACTATCAGCTCAACACAGTTCTCAAGAATAATGAACTTCTTTATCTGGATTGTGCGGCAAATTTAAGCAAGGGAGGAACTGCAGAAGATGTAACCGATAATGTGCATCCGGATGTGGCAAAAACAGCCGAAAGGGTGAGTAAAATTACCGGCCTTGATATCTGCGGGATCGATCTGATGGCGCAAACCTTATCGAAACCACTTGCCGAAACAGGTGGGGTTGTTCTTGAGGTTAATGCCGCTCCGGGATTTCGAATGCATCTTGCACCCTCCAAAGGAGAAGCCCGGAATGTAGCTTCTCCCGTAATTGATTGGCTGTTCCCTGAAGGAAAGTCGAGTCGTATACCCATCATTGCTGTAACAGGCACAAATGGTAAAACAACCACTACAAGATTGATTTCACATATCATGAAAGAAGCGGGACGTAAAGTTGGATATACCACAACAGATGGAATTTATGTAAACGATGAGCTGCTTGTAAAAGGAGATTGCGGCGGCCCAAAGAGTGCCAAACTTATTCTGAAAGATCCAACTGTGGATACTGCCGTACTCGAATGTGCCAGAGGTGGAATATTGAGGTCTGGTCTCGGATTTGATAAATGCGATGTTGCTGTAGTTACCAATGTTACTGCCGACCACCTTGGAATGAAAGGAATCCAAACGATTGATCAGATGGCTCACCTTAAAGCAGTAGTACCTGAAACTGTGCAGCCGGAAGGCTACGCCGTACTCAATGCTGATGATGACAGAGTGTACGCAATGCGGGAAAATGTGCAATGTAAAACGGTGCTTTTCTCCATGAAAGACAATAATTCCCGTCTGATAAATCACCGTGAATCCGGTGGATTATGTGCAGTCTATACAGCACAAGCAGTTACAATATGGGACGGACCAAATACATACACCATCGAGAATATTGAGAATATTCCGCTTAGTTTTGGCGGCCGGGCTCTGTTTATGATTGAAAATATTTTGGCTGCAGTGGCAGTTGCCTACACTCAAAAAATATCCCCTGAATTAATTCAAAGATCACTCAGGAGTTTTACCCCTTCACCGGAACTTACTCCCGGCAGAATGAACCTGTTTCAATTTAAAGATTACGATGTGCTGGTTGACTATTGCCACAACGCTGCCGGATTGGTAGCGATCAGAGAATTTATTGATAATTCTTCATACCACTACAAAACTGGAATTATATCTGGCATCGGCGATCGAAGAGATGAAGACACTCTTGAGTTTGGCCGACTCTCAGCGGAGCTCTTTTGCAAAATTATTATTCGGGAAGATTCCGATTTGAGGGGAAAAGCGGCCGGAGAAACGTCTGCTACCCTTAAACGTGGTATTCAAAGTTCCTGCTTCAATCCGCCTTTATTGAATATTCCAAATGAAAAACAGGCACTTCTGTTTGCGATGGAAAATGCACTGCCGGGTACATTGATTTTGCATTGCGTGGAAAAAATTGAAGAGATAACCAGTATGATGAAATTGATGCAGTTACAAGAGCAGGAAAGAGGAAAACGGATAAAACGAACCAGGAAGGTAACTTATTTGAAACAGGAAGTGCCACTTGAGCTGTATTCGATGCAACAATTGTAACAACATTAACCGGATATTTTTATGCAGACAGTGAATTTAATTGGTTGATTATACAGCCAGTTAAATCACAGCAATTGTGCTTTAAACAGTGAATCAGCCAGTTTTATCTTATCATGTTACATGCCGCTGGCTTGCCGAATGGTGTCAGATGAAATAGGTGCCATTTGGTGTTGGTTTAGTTTTGCCCATCTCAGCCGGTGTTATATGATTATCTGCATTTTTCTCAAACAGAATCCCAGTACAGGTACATCAGTTTCCATTGCAGGTAAAATTTTGGTTGGAGTAGTTTTGGGAAAACTCTTTCTCCATTCATCATTATTCCGGTAACGAATTAGAATCTTGGATATGTACAAATCCTAAAGGGTATTGTATAACAGTTTAAATTCGGGTTTTTAACACTTTCCAGTTGTGATAGTAACGTCACAAATCATATAAAAACATTAAAAGAGAAAGAACAGCTATGACGCACCGAATACTCGTAATATTAACATTCATTTTAAGTACAGCTGTCTTTACAGCCAGTGCACAATCTTTAGCAGATCGCGCAGGAATCTCCAATACGGTAGGGTTTGGACCGAAGATAGGCTACTACAATATTCAGGATGCTGATAAGGGTAGTTTCTATTACGGGGTTCAGGCGAGATTCAGGCCCGGAGCAATTGTGGGAATAGAGGCGGCCATTGAATATAGTCCCGGACAAGAGTTCGGCCTCGGCAGCAGTACGGTGAAGACAAGTTTTGTACCTGTAACGCTTTCACTGCTTCTGTTTGCTCCTGTCAGCGAGTACTTCGCGCCTTACGGTGTGGCGGGACTTGGCGCATACTTCACCAGGTACAAACCTTCAGACGTGCTTGAAGATCTCGGTTTCGAAAGTGACAGTGATTTTAACCTTGGTTATCATCTTGGGTTTGGTACAGAGATACCGTTTAGCGGCAACATCGCCATGAGTATTGATTACCGTTTCATATTTCTGAATCCGAACAAAAATGAGGAATCTTTTGAAGGCACCAGTTTTGATGGGTACAGCATCTCGGCCAGCCTGTTGTTTTATTTCTAATCTGAAGTGTAAAGGGCATATTTGAGCTCCTTTTCTTTTACCAAATGGATGCCATGTTTTGGCATCCATTTTTTTGTATCCGGACCAGTAATATTTCAACAGAAGTGTCCCATTACTTTTAAAAGTAATGCCACGGATCGAAGATTTCTTCCGTTTCGCACAATGCTTCCAATTCAAACCGGTTGCACATCTCCCTTTCCAAATTTACTTATACAGTTCGATAGTAAAACAAAACTGTGGCATTGTCTGGCGAGTAAGCTCAAAATCAGATAAACAATTCTGGTACCAGAGTTCAATCCTGCATTTCAACTCTTTCAATTCGTATGAAAACTCCCCTCCATTCTATCGATGATTCTTTCATACTAATTGGAAGGCATCAGTCTTATATGTGTACTTATTTGCCGGCCTGATGCTTCAAAACCAATCGTTCATACACACCACTTGCTGAACGGTCAATCGTGGAATCAGAACTTCTGCATGAATTCCTTAATTATTGATTCGGTGTGTGATTGTTCTTTTGATGGATGAGAGTTCGGTTCTTTTCTTAAGTGATTGGCATCAAAATCAAAACCTGATTGTTCCCTTCAACAGAAGTATGAATCAGGCTTGTTCGATATAAAGCACACCAAATAGGCTTATGGGGTTGCGTTATATAAAAAAAGCGGGCACCTTCCGGAGCCCGCTTTTAGGGAATATTAGATTGCTACTTTTGGTCGTCTTATCTGTTTGTGGATGAAGTTTGTGCAGTTAATGTTCTTGGTTCAGTAATTGTATTATCATTTAGGGTAATCGAAGCCTGACTGAACATTCGTCCGTTTATTTTTGCACCTTTTTCAAGGGTTATATCATTCATTGAGAGGATAATGCCTTCGAATTGTGCATTCTCGCCAACGGTAACTTCTCCTTCTACAAACCAAAAGATGTTTTCAGCGTGGGCTCCATCGGTCAGAGTGATAACGGTATTTTCATGTACGGTAAGGTTTTCGCCAATCTTGAAGACCCATACATCATTTTCGTTACCTGAAAGTGTAATTTCAGACTCTATGTGAAGGGAATCATTCCACTGATGTACACCGGGAGTTAATACGCTGCTTTGAAAACGTTCATTTTCAACACCTGAAGAATCGTCACCATTTTGCATTGATGCATCACTATATGCAGACATCATATCTTCCATGGCTTCACTAACTTCTGTTGAGGTTGTGTCGTCTTGATTTCTCTGCCATACTGCAACATGGTCGGTTCTGGTCTGTTTAACAGAATCAGCAAATGCGGTTTCCTTATTCTTTTTTTCAGATAAAGATCCGTCTCCGGTTTGCCCTGTTATGTCAGACCCTGATTCGTTATGAATATCAGATTTTGCAAGCATTACAAATTGACCTGCTTTACCGAGTTCAATTTTGTTTACGTTACCATTTCGGGGGGAATTTAACGAGTTCTCGCTGTACTCGTTTCGATCCAATCCAGATCGGTTCGTTTCAAAACTGCGATCAGCTCTTTCTATTTGATTTTCTTGATCTCTGTCATAATTATTTTGAACGCGTCTGTAATCAAGATTACCAGAGGTGGTTGCACTATCATTGCCTTTCGTTGTAAAGCTCCATTCGTGATTATTTTCAAGTGCGATGTTGTCTGAACTTTTTATGCCGTTTGTAACAGTAAAAGTGTACGATGTACCCTCTTTTAAATCTTCACTCGGGGTGAATACAGCAACTTTATCAGAATAACTGATGGTACCATTTACAGTACCGGAAGTATTTTGCCGGTTATAATCAGAGTTTTGATATAATGAATGTTCTCTTAATCGATCGTTCTGATACTCGTCCTGATCTTCCTGAACTCCATCCGAAGAAGAGGCATATAAAAGTAATGTTGAATTGTTAATTGTTTCTTTATCCATCTCAGTACTGAATATGATCTCAATTACACTTCTTTGATCAACATTGCCTTCACTACCGGAAGGAGTTGTTGATACAACAACGGGTGCCTTTTTCTCTGGGTCATCGATGGTAGTTGTATTCTGTGCAAAACTACCGGCAGCAAATCCGGCAATAAACAGTGCCGTAAGCGATGCGCATTTAAATATTTGTGTATGTATTCTCATGATTTTGATTTTAAAATTAGTTTGAAGTAAATATTACATCTTCAATCTGCTTAAAAATTGTGAGAGAGTTGTTACAGCAACCTTAATTTGAGTTGCAGATATCATTGATACAAATTCTACACTTTTCAAAGTGCTTTATTAGAAACATTTCTGTAAAAACCCGTGATATATGTAACCTTTTAAAGGGATTGAATAACGTTTATAAAAATGATTATTCACATGTTAACATTGATAAGAGCAATGCAATTTGTTCTGTAAGTGAAATTATGTTGCAGCTAAAACGAGGAAAATTATGAAACAATCATTAGGTTTGATACTGGGTATAGGCGGGTTGATAGGTGTTATCTTTTTCGGAATTAAGTACATGGATGATTCTGAATCTTTTTCATTTCTCGGAGCAGATATCGCCGTAAGTACCGGGGATTATGTCCCAATTCTGATATCACTTGTTATTCTTATTGTGGGTCTGTTCATTTATCGTTCAAAATAATTAGATCTATTTGCTGATTATCTGTCCTTTTAAAAGAAACAATGTTGGTCTCTTGACGAGTTGAGATCAGCCAAGCAGGGAAGTCTTTCTGCAGCCCGGTAATTCATGAATGAGTTTGGATAAAATCTATAGATTCAAGAATATGTATAACTTAAATTTGATT
>SLGA01000208.1 GCA_007123985.1 Balneolaceae bacterium
CACCTTTGGGCGATTCAACTGCACTGTAAACTTCAGCTCCTTCCGGAGGACAAATCCCTGTATCGGTCATCATAAAGTCGTGAATCATACCTTCCATGGAATAGTAAACTTCATCTTTCGAAGGATAAGACTGCTTTGCATTATCGGTGCGAACGGGACCTTTTGGTAATTTGTCAAGACACTGCTGAATGATTTTTATGCTTTCACTCATCTCTTCCATTCGTACATAATAACGGGCGAGATTATCTCCTTCAAGACGTGTTGGAATATCAAAGTCTACTTCACTGTAGCGGGCATAAGGAGCAAGTTTTCGAATATCGAGAGCGTAACCTGTGGCTCGCAGAACAGGACCTGTTGCGCCGATTTTAAGTGCATCTTCTGTTTTAAGCACACCAACTGCTTCGTTCCTGTCGAAGAAGATGCGATTTCTATCGAGAAGTTTGTGATAATCGCGCAGTTCGTTAGGGAATGTATTTACAAATTCCTTGATGTACGCCATAGCCTCATCAGTAAGGTCATTTGCAACTCCGCCAATTCGACTGTGTGATATCGTGAATCTGTGACCGCCAATGCGATCCATGATGTCATAAATTTTTTCGCGTTCTTTAAACGTCCAAATAAAGAATGATATAGCGCCGGCATCCATTACCATGGTTCCCAGCCATAAGAGGTGGGATGAAATCCGGGCAAGTTCACATCCAATCATGCGGATATAGTGAGCACGTTCCGGAACTTCTACAGATGCAATTTTTTCAACAGCTGTGCAGAGTGCAACGTTATTACTGTAGGGCGAGAGGTAATCCATGCGATCTGTGTAAGGCATGAATTCCTGATAGGTTTTATTTTCTGCAATTTTTTCAACCCCTCGGTGCAGGTAACCAATATCAAGTTTATTTTTCTCGATTGTTTCACCATCGAGCTGAAGTACCAGCCGTAACACACCGTGTGTGGCGGGGTGCTGTGGCCCCATATTGAGAATCATCTTCGTTGTAAGCGGATCTCCGTCATCGAGTTCTTCAATGGAGGTGTGTTTGTCCTCAAGACTCTGATAAAGCTTTTTTTGATGCTCCTTAAAAAATGTTGAGTTAACCTTACTTTGGATGTCTGTAAGTTTCATAAGCTTCTTTACTAATCGTTATCCGGTGTGGTGCTTGGCAACTCAATAGAACCAGGAATACCGAGCAGTGGAAATTCTTTTCTTAGAGGGTAGTACTGAAAGTCTTCTGGCAGGAAAATACGCCGAAGATCGGGGTGGTTTCTGAAGAACACACCAAACATGTCATAAACCTCACGTTCATTCCAGCCCGCTGCCGGCCAAACGGAGTGTACTGAATCTACTTCGGGATTTTCCTCTTCGCATCTTACTTTAATAAGAACACGTGCTTTTGTTTTTAGTGAAAGTAAGTTGTAAACAACTTCAAATCTCTCATCAGACGTATATCGGTCAATACCAAAAATATCGCTCAGGTAAACATAGTGCTGCTCATCTCTGAGATAAGTCGCAATTTTTATGATTGCATTGGTTTCAACGCGAATAAATGTATCACCTGATGATTGATATACTTCAATTACTTTATCAGAGAAGTTCTCAGTAAGTCCGTCAACAGTTTTTTGCAGTGGTTCTGAAAGTTCTAAGCTCATAATTATGAATCAAGCAGTACAGAGTGCTCGGTTTTAATTTTATCCTGAATTTTCATGAGGGCGTGTATAACGGCGTCGGGCCGGGGGGGGCAGCCAGAGATATATGCATCAACGGGGAGGAAATTGTCAGCTCCCTGAACTACACCGTAGCAACGATGCATGCCTCCGGTTGAGGCACAAGCACCCATTGCAATGCACCATTTCGGATCCGGCATTTGGTCCCAGATCCTGCGAATTGCGTGAGACATTTTATACGTACACCATCCCGCTACAATCATAACATCGGCTTGGCGTGGTGAAAATCTCATCACCTCTGATCCAAAACGAGAAACATCATAACGGGGGCCGGCAAAAGCCATCATTTCAATTGCACAGCATGCCAAACCCATTGGCATTGGCCATGCAGCATTCGAACGAGCCCAGTTGACCAGCGTATCCATTCTTGTAGTGAGGTAACCTTTTCCTAATGCACTTTCTAAACCCATAATTACTTCGTTATAGCCTCATATTTTAGTTTCTTCAAATCCCAGTCGAGGGTGCCCTTTTTCAGCGTGTATATCAAACCGATAAAGAGTATGGTAATAAATACAACCATTGCCATGAACGTTCCTGTTCCGTGTTCCATAAAACGAACGGCCCACGGGTAGATAAACACAACTTCGAGGTCGAAAACAATAAACTCCATGGCTACCAGGTAGAAGGCAATTGAGTAGCGGTCTTTCGCTACGCCAACCGGATCCATTCCACTCTCGTATGGCTGAAGTTTGGTTTTATTGGGTCTGTATGGACCGAGTATTCTTGAGAGCGACATCAGCAGGATGCCAAGAGCTAACGCGATGCCAAGTAAAACGAATATTGGAATGTATTGTTCGAGCATGAAAACTTATCAGTTCTGAATTGCGCTTAAATTATCGCCAGATGCATGAAATTTCAATCTGATTTCGGGATAGAATATAGCAGTTATTGAGCGCAAAGTAGAACTGTTTTTTTAAAAAAATGGCAAGAAACTCAGATGAGACCACACTATTCATTTGATAGCCTGAAATACTATAAATCAGTTTCCTTAATTCAGATCTAAATTAGCAGCCTCCGGAGTTATTTGATCAAAAGCTTCACTTTAAAGATAACCAGGAGGGGGGTAAATACTCTTACCACCCTATCCTGCCTCTCCGGGAATCCTGTTCACTGCCTGAGGCCGGAGCTTCCGGCATTACAAAGCCCGGAGGTGGTGAAAAACCTTCTGTGCTCCATGGGGCATCTGGGTCGGAGGTGACATTATTGATAAATGTTCCTACGATTGGTAAAGCTGTACGTGCACCCTGACCAATACTGCCGGGGCTGTTGGTAGGAAAGCGAATACGCCTGTCTTCACCACCCACCCAAGAGCCCATAACTATGTGCGGCATCATTGCTACAAACCAGTTGTCGGCACTGTTCTGAGTGGTTCCTGTTTTGCCGGCAACATCCTGTTGGATATTGTAGGCATTTCGCAACCGTACGCCTGTACCATGATAGTTGGTACCGTCAGAATTAACCCCGCCTCGAACTACACCACGCATCATGTCGATCATCATGTAGGCGGTTTCCGGGCTGATGGCTTCCTGGCTATACTCCGGGAAATACTCTATCAGAACGTTACCTTCTTTGTCCTCAATTCGTGTAATTGCAATGGGGTTGATGTGAACGCCCTGATTTACAAAGGTGGTGTATGCACTAACAAGTTCAAGCAGGGTCACCTCTGCTGTGCCAAGGGCAATAGATGGAAAAACCTGCGACTGCCCAATATTTATACCGAGATTCACAGCCATATTTTGAATCATTCTGGCAGCCGGTTGCAGATCTGCTGTACGGTTTGTACCCGGAGCACCGGCAATTTCCGGCAGAAGGCGTACAGTTACATTGTTCAAACTTCGTGCAAGTGCCTCTCGCAGAGGTACCATTTCGGGGCCTGCAGGAATCGAAGGATCTTTCGGATTCCACATACGTCCGCTGGGTTCAATAAAACTAACCGGATATTTCGAAAATCTGTGAAATGGCATGTACCCATTATCGATTGCTACGGCGTATACAAACGGTTTAAATGTGGAGCCTGCCTGTCTTCGTGACTGGTGAACATGATCAAACTGCTGAGTACCGTAATCTGCACCACCCACCCATGCAAGAATATGACCGTTGTTTGGGTCAATAGCAGTAAAACTGGCTTGAAGTTTGGTTCTGGCACGTTTTAATGAGTCCACAAAGGCTTCGTCTGCCATCAGATTTTCAAATACAACCGATTCTTGATTGGTCTCGTATTTGGCAAATCCATTTTTATATCGATCTGTTTCTCTGATGTAATCCCTCAAGAACTGTGGATATTGTTCCCATAGCCTGTTCATATAGCTACCGCCTGGTGCTGTCCACTCTCGCTGGAATATGGGTTGAAATTCTTCAAGGCGGTCAAGTACGGCCCGTTCGGCATGGCGTTGTAAGCGGGAATCTATTGTAGTGTAAATAACGAGGCCATCGGAGTAGAGATCGTACCCGTTCTCTTCAACCCAGTCGCGCACTTGTTGGCGCACATATTCACCAAAATAGCGGCTTTCACGGCCCGAACGTGATGGCGGTTGATAATTCAGTACAAGTTCTTCTTCACGAAGGGTGCTAAAAACGTCGTTCGTAATAAACCCATGGCGCTCCATCAGAGAGAGCACAATATTTCGCCTTTGTGTGGCACGATCGTTAAAAAATCGTGGATTATAAGCGTATACTGCACGTAACTGACCAATCAAAGTGGCGGCCTCTAAGACGGTAAGATCGTTCGCAGATTTTCCAAAATGTGTTCTGGAGGCCGATTCTATTCCAAAGGCACTGTTACTGAACTCCACTGTGTTCAGGTACATCTCAATTATTTCGCGTTTTGTGTAATTATTTTCGATTTGAACGGCGGTAATCATCTCACGTAACTTTCTGGTAACAGACACATCAAAACCGATATTTCTGTAGAGATTTCGCGCAAGCTGCTGGCTGATTGTTGATCCACCCTGAAAACGCTGGCGAACCCAGTAATATGGAAGCCTCATCAGGCTTTGCGAATCAACACCCCAGTGGTTAAAAAAGCGGTGGTCTTCGGTAGCAATAAGTGCGTTGATTGCATTTGGGGATATGTTATCAACAGAGACATATGTTCTGTTCTCGATGAAATAGCGATCCAGTACAACGCCGTCTCGGCTTCTCACTTCTGATGCTATGGCAGTTCGAGGATTTTCAAGCTCCTGTATTGACGGCAAGCCTTGATAAAGGTAGTAAATGTAGCCCCCTGCAAGTGAAACTGTAATGGCTGCTGCAGCGAGTAACGATCCCCAAAAAACTTTCTTCTTATAATAAGGGTTCTCTTTTGCAGAATTTCTTTCAGACGCTACTTTCTTGCGATAATTCGCATCGTTAAAGTAGCGGTCCATGTCAACATTCTTATTTGAATTATTGTCACTCATATTTAATCGGTGTTGATTTTATCTGCAAATGGTAAGAATTGGTTTTGTTCGCCATCCCATACAACGATTCGAAATTTGTTATTGGTATATAAAACAACAGTTCTGAAACGGAAAAAAGCGCCGGTATTTATATAGATACCGGTCTTAAAAGTTTCAATTCTTGGTATATGATCGTGACCGGAAATAATTACATCATACTTCACTTTTGGAAGAATTTCGTTTGCCCAGTCTGATAGCCGATCAGTATTTATCTCGTTATCCCTGGTAAAATCAGAGAACTCTTTCATAAAATTATTTCCTGCCTCGCCATCTAAAATATATTGAAAGAGATCGATAAACCACGCCTTTCGAATAAAATCATTCAAATAAGGACGCGGTAATCCAAACATTTTTTCAGTTAAACCGTCACCATGAAACAGTAAGATGGATTTTCCGTCGAGCCGTAAAGTAGAATACTCCGTGTTTGTTCGAAATCCCATATTATTGAAATGGCCTCGAGTCCAGAAATCGTGGTTGCCTGTCACATACACTGTAGAAAACGATTTGTTGTACTCTTTAAAGCGGTTCAGTAAATTTTTTCCAATTGGCGGGATGTAATCTTCGTATTCCATCCAATAGTCAAACAGATCGCCCAGCAGATGTATCTGAATTTTGTTTGCTTCACAGTGGTCTATCAACCGGATAAGTGTTGATTCAAGCTGCTGATTTTTCCCTTCGTGAAATGCCCCGAGATG
>SLGA01000219.1 GCA_007123985.1 Balneolaceae bacterium
AGTGTGGGTATCGTTATAGCTGTTCCATTCGGCATGATGAGCGAGATCACCACGATGTATGTAGCTAATAGCCAAAGTTTGTTTTGCAGAAATATTGACCGGGTCTACCTCGTATTGCCATTTATAAATGTTGAACGCTTTTATTAGATGTTCTTCTGCAAGGTCAAGATTATTTGTACTAACGAATAATTTTGAGAGATGCTCGTGTGAAACTGCCTCATCTCGTATTGCTGAGAAATTGAAAGGATCTCTGCGTACAAATTCGGTACGGTACTCCATTGATTTAGTGTAATGCTGCAGGGACTCATCTAACCGGTCAAAGTGTTGGTGCATTCTCCCAATTCGCTCATGAACAAGGCCGATATATTGCAGATTGGTAATATTTAATCTATCTGCTGTATACAGAGAGTTAAGAATTGCTTCTGATTTATAATAGTTTTCGAGTGCTTCTTCCGGTTTATTCCTGTTTGTAAAGTGAGGGTGTCCCAGCAAATCAGCAAGTTTCATGTAAGAAATGGCAAGTTCACGTTCTCTATCCTGATCGCCAGGGTATTCTTCTGATAGTTTTTGATAGAGTTGATTCGAATAACGGAGGTTTATCTCAGCGAGTTCAAGTTGTCCCACTATTCCTTGAATATCTGCCTTTTTTTCAAAGATATTGGCATAGATTCGTCTGGCATCCAATCTGTTTGGTTCCTCTTCAAGCACAGATGAAATAAGTTCAAGGGTTCGGTTATAGCTGATAAGTGCATCAGAGTGTTTGCCAAGGTTGGGGTTTGTAGGATTGCCCTGAACATTCCCAACTACTCTAAATGCCGCTGCAACTTCAGTTTTCAGATCATTATCTGCATTTTCGTTAGCAACAAGAGTAGCAAGATATTCAGATGCCCGCTCAACAATTAAGATCCGTGCCGAGGTTGCTCCGGGTAAAGTGGCAATCTCGTCATGCAGCTCAAACATAAGAGAACTTGTAAGCTGTCTAATATCATTAAAGCGTTGTTCTGCAATTGCGCTCTGTTCTTGTGCTATTTGTGCCTGTCTAAGAGATACCCAGGTTGACATCATCAAAATGGTTGCAATGATTGCCGCTGCAACTACTGCCGTTTTATTACGCAGAATAAACTTCTTTGCCCTGTAGGTACTGCTTTCAGGTCGGGCGATAACCGGCAGATGTTGTTTATAATTTATAATATCCTGCAGCATTTGGCCGGCTGAATCGTACCGCCTTGCCGGATCTTTACGAAGGGCTTTCAGGATGATATTATCCAGGTCTCCTTTCAGCTTTTTCCGAACATGCGTAAGATAGATCTCATTTTTTTTGTTTGATGGTGAAACGGACTCATTGAGGGTGTTATAAGTAGCAAGTGTGCTCGGTTTGCCAGGCTCGGTTTTTGTGATGGTTTCTGCGATTTCCAGTGGTGTTTTTTCGGTGATATCGTAGGGTAGCCGGTCGATAAGCAGTTTGCACAGGAGGAGCCCCAGTGCGTACACATCCGTTGCCGTGGTTATTGGAAGCTGATCGATCTGTTCCGGGCTGGCATATTCTGGCGTCATCAGAAAAAGACCGGTTTGTGTATTGGTGATATCGATCTCCGGATCTTCATCAATCAGTTTGGCAATTCCAAAGTCCAGCAGCTTTACGTTACCCTCCCCGTCCACAAGGATATTCGACGGTTTTAAATCGCGGTGTACAATCAGCCGCTGATGGGCATATTGAACCGCCTCGCAAACCTGCATAAATAGTTCCAGTCTCTTGTCAATACTCAGGTTATTTTTGGAGCAATAGGTATCAATTGGGTCACCATCGATATATTCCATGATGAAATAAGGCCTGCCTGCATCCTTAATCCCGGCATCTAGAAGTTTGCAAATATACGTGTGGTCAAGCCTTGCCAGAATAGACTGTTCAGCTCGTAGCCGCTCAATCATCTCTTTACCAGGTGAGAGACCATGCAGAAACTTTATAGCAACTTTTCTTTTGAAAGTGCTGTCATCTCTCTCTGCGAGATATACAGTACTCATACCGCCCCGGCCAATTTCTTCGATAATTTTCCATGGGCCAACATGCTCTCCCGTCTGCACGATGATATCATCAATCACCGAGCCAGATAGAAACGCACCTGATATGTGATGAGATTTCAGAAGCTGCTTAACACTATTAAGAAGCTCAGGATGATTCTCTTTAATCTTCGAAAAGAGTTTTTTACGCTCTTCTTTCTGGAGTTCTACGGCAATATGAAAATACTCCTCAACAGCCTGCCATTGCTCAGGACTCATTTTATTCATAAAAAACCTGCATTTTTAGAACAAGTTTACACATGATTTTTCGCATTATAATCAATTTGCAGTACCCAAGCACGATTCTGTTAATACCTTCTTATTTGTACTCAATTTTATCCAGAGTTAGGTATTACTTTGTTATAGTTTACAATGCAATATAGTAGTTGAATTTAGCTCAAAAAATGGATTTAAATTTTAGGTAAAGTACAATAACTGTAAAATTTACAGTTGTTTAAAAACATTAAAGAATCTTAAAAAACAGATTGTGGTTTCAGGCTGAAATAGGTTAAATTTCGTGTGGCTATTACAATAAAATTTGCGTTCAATGCGAAAACTCATCTGCTCTCTTTTTGTATTGCTGATTATCTTAAGCTCTTGTGGCTCAAATGATCGTGATACCTACCGGCTTACCATTACACCCGTTCCTCTCGAAGCGGGAACTGTTACACCTGCAAATGCCGAATTCGATAGAAACCGATCTCTTGAAATATCTGCATCTGCAAATGAAAATTGGGTATTCAGCGAATGGGAGGGAGACCACACAGGTACTGAAAATCCTGTCATTATAACGATGGATTCTGATAAAGACATTGCTGCAATTTTTGTGAAAAGAGACTATCCGCTTACTCTGTTAACAGAAGGGGAAGGGCGAATATCCGAGCGAATCGTTCAGCAGAGAACCATTGAATATCCGCATGGAACCACTGTTGAATTGACCGCTGAACCGGATATGGGTTGGGAATTTGTACAATGGGAAGGAGATCTTCAAGGAGATGAAAACCCGGCTACAATATCCATTGAAGGAGAAACGGAAGTAACCGCGGTATTTGCAAGAATTGAATACCCGTTAACGATCAATATTGTTGGAGAGGGAGATGTTGATCAGGAAGTCATACAGATGAAGACAACAGATTATCCCGAGGGAACAGTGGTTCAGCTTACGGCACTTCCGGATGATGAATGGGCATTTTCGGAATGGAGTGGTGATCTTTCCGGAACGGATACAACGGCAACCATTACGATTGATGAGCCAAAAGAGGTAACGGCTACTTTCTTGCGCACGTTTGTATTTACGCCGATTGTACAGCCAGAAGAAGGTGGAGAAATTACTCCCGAAGGCGGTAGATATGTGAGGGATACAACATTTGAAGTAACCGCAGAGCCAAATCATGGCTGGAGATTTACCGGCTGGGAGGGCGATTTTACCGGAACTGTAAATCCATTCAGCCTAACGATGAATGGTAACAAAACTGTAGTTGCAAATTTTGAACGTCTCGAGTTCTCACTGGATATTTCCACTGAAGGAGAGGGTATTTTCACAACTACACTTATCAGCGGTGTTGAAACAGCAGCAGGCTTTTTATTTGGATCAGAAGTGGAATTGCAGGCATTTCCGCAGGAAAACTGGCGATTTGTAGGATGGGGTGGTGATGCAGATACAACAGCAAATCCGTTCGTCGTAACCATTGATGATAACCTTTCAATTGTAGCAAAATTCAGCATTTTTGAGGACGGCGACGGCTCAGTGTTGAACCCGTACGAGATATCGAACATAAATCAGCTGCAATACATGAACCGTTATCTTGACGCGAATTTTGTTTTGGTGAATGATATAGACGCATCAATCGCTGATACACTGAATGGCGGAACCGGTTTTGAGCCGGTTGGTACCCAGGCAGAACCTTTTACAGGATCGCTGAACGGAAATAATTATACCATTACTTATTTAGAAATGAACCGTGCAGAGCAGATGTACACCGGGCTTTTTGGAGTTATTGAAGGCGGGAAGGTTGAAAATCTTGCGTTGGTTGATGCCAGAATAACCGGCGGAGAAAGAACCGGAGCCATAGCGGGCGAGAACAGAGGCGAGATTCTGAACAGTTATTCGAACAGTGCAGAAATAACTGGTAGCAGCTATACGGGCGGGCTTGTTGGAATCAATCAGGGAATTATTGATGATTCATACGCATCAGGAAATGTGGACGGAGAAAATTATACGGGTGGTCTTTCAGGTAATAATCCGGGTGAGATTTCTAATTCTTACTTTACCGGAACCCTTACCGGAAATGATTATTCAGGTGGTGTAGCCGGTAGTAACAGTGGTACCATATTTAGAAGCTATGCTACCGGTTTGATTGGCGGCAATTCAGATGTTGGCGGGTTAACAGGCAGAAATCATAACGGCGGCCTCATTGATGAAGCGTACTCTTCAAACACTGTTAGCGGCGTAGAGAGGGTAGGTGGTCTGGTAGGCTCCAACGGAACAGGTTCACCGATCATCAGAAACTCATATTCAAGAGGTGCGGTAAACGCTGAGGAATCTATCGCTGGCGGTTTGGTCGGGAATTTTGGCAACACAGCTCTAATCGAGTTCAGCTACTCAACAGGTGCTGTTTCCGGAAATGGTGTAGTAGGTGGATTTATTGGATTGAGCAGCGGTACAGTGGAAGGCTCTTACTGGGATAGTGAGAATTCAGGTGAAACAGATGCTTCCGGAAACTTAGCTGAAGTGGATGGCGTTACAGGCTTAACAACAGAGCAGATGCAGGGAGAAGAGGCACCCGAAGAAATGGCCGCTTTCGATTTTGAAACCATCTGGAGTACAGATAGTACTTATCCAATCCTTATCTGGCAGGATAACAACTAAACGATTTTTGTAAGTTCTGAAATTAAAAGAGCGTGTCAGATTTGTTCAAGATTTGACCGCTCTAAAATCGTTTTTCACATCAAATCAGGCTATATTTCCTGCTAATTAAACATAGTTGAATTTGGTATCTGTTTTCACGCAGCCATCACTTTCTGAAAAAATAAAAGCAACTGCTTCATTAAAATCAGTTTTCTAATGACAGAAACACCAAACCTTCTCATCAAAAATGTTAAACCGGTTGGAGATGGATTCGACGGAACTGTTCCAATGGATATCCGGATTGAAAACGGTACAATAAAAGAGATTTCAGAAAATCTGACCCGAAATGATAATGAAGAAAGTTTTGATGGAGGAGGTTCGTATTTGAGCAGCGGCTGGATGGACATGCACGTCCACTTCAGAGAGCCTGGATTTGAGCACAAAGAGACCATTGAAACCGGCTGCAGGTCAGCGATGTTTGGGGGTTTTACCGAAGTAGCTTGTATGCCAAATACGAAGCCTGCTATACACACCAGAGATGTTGTGGAGTTTATAAAAAATAAGTCGAAAGATCAGCTTGTTGATGTCCATCCGATCGGTTGTGTAACGAAAGATCGTGCCGGTAAATCAATAGCTGAGATGGCAGATATGAAGCAGGGTGGAGCAGTGGCTTTTAGTGATGACGGCGATCCGGTTTACAATTCACAGGTAATGCGTGTTGCACTGGAGTATTCTTCCATGCTGGGTATGCCCATTATCAATCACGAAGAAGATCTTGACCTGTCGCGGCCGGGTCACATGCATGAAGGGGCAGTTTCAACCCGTCTTGGGCTGGATGGAACCCCATCTATAGCAGAAGAAACGATGATTGCACGAGATATCTTGCTGGCTGGTTTTACGGGCGGTCACGTACATGTAGCTCACATTAGCACACGAAATGCTGTGGATCTGGTACGCAGAGCAAAAGCAGAAGGCTTGAACGTAACGACCGAGGTGTGTGCACATCATTTTGATTTGACGGATGAAGAGATTGAACGCAGAAATTTTGATACAAATGTAAAAATGCACCCTCCGCTGCGCACGCAGGATGACGTGGATGCCATGATTGAAGGCCTCGTTGATGGAACTATTGAGGTGATCTGCACCGACCATGCACCGCATGCCATCGAAGAAAAGGAGGTAGAATTTATTTATGCTCCAAATGGTATCACAGGGCTTGATACTGCCTGGAGCATTTGCGTAAAGCGACTTCTGAAGCCTGGTAAATTAACCCTTCCTCAGATTATCGAAAAACTGGTGATAAATCCTCGTAAAATCCTGAAATTAGATATACCCGAAATAAAACCGGGTAATAAAGCCAATTTTACTCTGTTTAATACTGATGAGAAGTGGGTTTACAGCAGCGACGAAGTTCGGTCGAAATCGAAAAATTCACCGTACATTGGCGAAACCCTCACCGGCAGAGCAATTGCGGTGTATAACAAAAATCGCTTTTCGATATCCACGCTCAGAGCCTAACTCTGACAATAGTTTTATACATGCAGTTGCTATCCCGACTATTACATTTAATCTTTCTGAGTGTCCTGTTTGCTGCTTCATTGTCTGCACAGGCAGATCATCAGATATTGGATGATCTTCAAATCTTTGAAAAGTTCGGGATGATTTCAAACCAACAACTCGGTGTGAGTCCGCAGGCAGACTACCCCTACGAATTTCTTGAAAAGAAAACGGCCATTCAGATTCACGAAAGAAGCCGTGGTATTGTAGCCGTATTGGATCATCTGATTCGTATTAAAGTTCACAGTGACGATCCTCTCTATATTGCAGAGGCTTCTATGGTAGGCATACCTTTTTACTTTGCAGATGGCATCGAGCAGGTTTCGCAGATTGAGGGAATTACTCATCACACAAATGGAGAGCGATCTTTTTTGAACACAAGCGCCATTCGAACGGTAGATTTGAATAATCGTTATAGAATTCTTGAGTTTGAAATGCCCAATGTTCAGCCGGGTGATATTATTGAATATAAATACAGAATTGAACGGCGATATATTGAAGAACTGCCTGATATTTATCTTTCCCACCGTGTTCCAACCCGGAATGCAACGGTATATTTCAAAAATGCGGATTTCATTCGCTACGATGTGGTTGATGAAAATGTGGAATTCGACCTTCGCTATGAAGAGGAAAGAGTAGATACGAGCAGTGTTCCGCTTGTTTTTACGTACAGCAGGCCCGATCCAGTTTATATTCAGATCTGGAGTGCCACCGATATTCCGGCAGTTGACGCTTCTGTTTACATATCATCGGTTGATGACATTCGGGCAAAACTGAGATTTCAGATCAGTGAATTCGGGCTTCCGCGGCAACCGTTAGAAAACAGCTGGGAATTCGTTGCCGCCCAGATCCTGCGCAACAATAACCCATATAGTTTTCTTGAGCAATACGCTTTTCTCGAAGAGACTGGAATGAAAATTCGAGAAGAAACCGGAAGCAGTGAGGCAGCTCAGGACTCTATTTTTAAATATGTGAATGAATTAGCACAGTTTAATGGACAAAATACAGTTTTTGCAGAGAGTGGAATTCACCATGTATTACAAGGGGAGCCTGCATCACAGTCAGAAATTAATATGGTTCTACTTGGTATTCTGCGAGGCAGTGGCATAAAAGCGCACCCGATCTATTTATCGGGGAGGGAATTTGGCAGAATTAATAAATCTTTCCCATCACTGTTTCAGTTCAACAGGATGATGGTACAGACCGAAATTAACGGAAAGTCCTATTTTCTGGATGCAACCTATCCAAACAGTATACCAAATTTAATACCTGTTGAATCGTATAACGAGCAAGGTATGATTTTGACCGAGAGTGAGTACGAATGGGTTGATATCACACCGGACCGTAGCATTTTTAACATCGACATTGAGGTAGATGCCGAATTAACCCGGAACGGTACGTTAAGAGGCTCACTATCCGCACAAACATCGGGTTATCCGTCGCAGCAGATCAGGCAGAAACTGTCGGCGCAGATTCCAGCGCGAGATATTGTTGCTGAAACTTTTTTTGATGTATACGAAGATGCAATTTTTGATGAGAGTTTCATTGAAGTGGATTCTACCGACAGGGACAACATTCGTTTAAGCACAAATTTTGAGATACCCAACTACGCAATTACATTCTCAGAAGGAATTGAATTTCGCCCAATGATTGTAGGTTATCTGTTTAACAATCCGTTTGAATCCACTGAAAGGCGGGTTCCCATTACACTTGATGCTCCCGAAATGCTATCCATTCGGTACAATATCTCGTTGCCATCCGGTTTTTTATTTGATGTAACCGGCGATACATACTCAACTGCGTTACGCGGAGCTTCACTTTTTGAAGAATATTTTACTGAGGGTAATACCATCGAATACACTTTTGATGTAGAAATAACGCGAAAAGAATTTCCGGCAGATGTTTACAGCCAGCTTCGGCGAATTTATGAGCGCTGGGTAAGTCTGAGTAACGACACTTGGTTCATTGAACAACCTAACAGATGATATTAGCAATTGAAACATCAACACCTGTCTGTTCTATTGCCCTGGGAAAGCAGGCGAGCATTATCGAAAAACGGATTGAGGGGAAAGGTGTACACTCAGAGAGTACATTTACATACATCAAGGAGCTTTTGGTACGCCATAAAATTTCGGTTGCAGATCTTGACGTTGTGCTTTTCAGTAATGGTCCCGGTTCTTATACAGGTTTAAGAATAGGAGCTGCCGCTATAAAAGGATTGTTATTTGAGAGGGATATTCCTTTATTCACACTTTCATCACTCGTAAGTTTTGCAGTTCCGTTCGTCGATCAGTCAATGAGAATTCATTCTGTGATTGATGCCCGCAGAGAGCATCTTTATCACCAAAAAATTGAACGGCAGGCTAACGGTGAGCTGCAAATATCAAAGCCGGAAATAAAAGAGCTGGACAAATTACAAAGCGAGCTGAAAGCAGGTGAGATCATCACCGGTACCGGTTGGGAACGATTGCAACACAATACCATAGAAAAGTTAACACGAATAGGTACTGAGGGTATCAGTGCGAAAAATCTGATTCTCGCATGGAACAATACTTCCATGAAATCCATTTTTAAGGAAGAGCAGGTGGAAACATTTGAACCGGAATACTTAACCATGGCACAGGTAAATAATTCTGCCATTGGGGAATAAAGATTTTTGCTTAGGGCTTAATTCGTTATTTTTTGAAATTACAATTAAATAAATGATCAGTTATGTCGTGGTTTAAAAGAAAAGACACCAACATTCAAACCGATAAAAAAAAGGATATGCCCGAGGGAATCTGGATCAAGGTTCCAACAACAGGGGAGACTATTCACCGGCGCGAACTCGAAGAAAATGTATGGGTTGACCCATTAAGCGGGTATCACTTCAGAATTGGCAGCAAAGAGTATTTTTCATTTTTATTTGATGGCGGCAAATTTAAAGAAATTGCCGATGATATTTTACCAACAGACCCGCTTGAGTTTGTGGACCGGAAAAAATATTCAGACCGCCTTAAACAGACACAGGCAAAATCAGGTCTGTCGGATGCCTGCCGTGTGGGAGTCGGTAAACTGGATAAACGTGATATTGTGATTGCCTGTATGGACTTTTCGTTTATTGGCGGCAGTATGGGCGCAGTGGTTGGCGAGCGTCTAAGCGTGGCGATAGATCATGCCCGGGAACATAAGATACCATTGGTAATTATTTCACAGTCCGGCGGGGCAAGGATGATGGAAAGTGTATTCAGCCTGATGCAGATGGCAAAAACATCAGCCAAGTTAGCGCTGCTCGATAAAGAAAATGTACCATATATCTCATTGATGACAAACCCCACAACAGGTGGTGTTACCGCGAGCTATGCCATGCTTGGTGATTTCAATATTGCCGAACCGGGAGCACTTATAGGATTTGCAGGACCAAGAGTTATTCGCCAAACCATTGGCCGCGATCTTCCAGAGGGTTTTCAAACTTCCGAATATCTGCTTGAGCACGGATTTCTCGATTTTATAGTTAAAAGACCCAAACTGAAGAGAAAATTATCCCGGTTGCTGCAGATTCTGGAAAACAAGGGAAAATAGAATTACCTGGCTTCTGAAAGGTGCAACGTAAGAATTTACCGTATAGCTGTAAACAAACGTTATTCGCACACTTTCAAATTACTCTTGCTTAAATAGTGTACATTCAGGCAACCTGTTTGTAGGTGCCAGTAAATAAATCAAACAACATACACGTACCATTCATGAGATTCGCTGACTACGCTAAAATTTATGTTACAGCCGGCAACGGTGGCAGTGGAATGGCACATTTTCGCCGGGAAAAATTTGTTCCGCGCGGCGGGCCCGATGGGGGTGATGGAGGTAAAGGTGGTGATGTGGTGCTCAAGGGTAATCCGCAGTTAAATACATTGCTTGATCTTCGTTACAGAAAATTTATTAAAGCAAAACACGGCGAAAATGGCGGAAGCTCCCGTAAAACTGGGAAAGATGGCCAATCAGAAATTCTGGAAGTACCTCTCGGAACCGTTGTGTATGATGCGGAATCTAAAGAACGTCTTGGTGAAATAACCGAAGAGGGAGAAGAAGTGGTTATTGCAAAAGGTGGTAAGGGCGGCCTAGGCAACTGGCATTTCAAAAGTGCAACCAACCAAACTCCACAACACTATCAAGAGGGGATAGAGGGCGAAGAGCGGGTTGTTGAACTTGAACTGAAACTCATTGCAGATGTTGGACTTGTGGGTTTTCCTAATGCAGGTAAAAGTACTTTGTTAAGCGCATTGAGCGAAGCCAGACCGAAAATAGCTGATTATCCATTTACCACTCTTGAGCCAAATCTGGGAGTGGTTACCTTTTCTGATCACCGTAGTTTTGTAATGGCAGATATTCCAGGAATTATCGAAGATGCACATGAGGGCAAAGGCCTTGGATTACAGTTTTTGAGGCATATTGAACGAAATAACCTGCTTTTGTTTATGGTGGCCAGCAACACCAAAATGCAGGAAGAGTACAATGCTTTGCTTCATGAACTTAAAGAATATCGTGCTGATCTTCTTGAGAAACCGAGAGTCCTGGCGATCACAAAGATGGATTTAATACCTGATTACACATTTGATGAACCGGTTACGTTCGATGATAACGTGGAAGTCATCGAAATTTCATCGGCCACAGGTCATAACATCGAACAACTAAAAGAGAAAATCTGGGAGAAACTAAAAAGGCTTGAAGAGGAGGAATCACTATAGGGCGCTGCTGGCACTTCAATTAGTGCCGGATATAGGGTTGAGACGAATTAAACAACTCTTGCACAAAACCGGAGTGGAAGATGCTTCGGAACTGTTCAGGCTGAAGGTATCTGACTTCACCAGAATTGAGGGTTTTGGCGAACATGTTGCCAGAAATATTGTAGTTTTTGATAACTGGAAAGAAGTGGATGCAGTTCTCAATAAAACTGAAAAAGCGGGCGCAGATCTCATTTCAATTGATGATGAGGAGTATCCCAGGTTACTCAAACAGATTTATGATCCCCCGATTATTTTATGGATAAAGGGAGATAAAGCGGCGTTGAATCATGAAGGAATAGCCGTTATCGGTACGAGAAGGCCCGGTAAGTATGGAATGCAGCAAACAGCTAGTTGGGCTAAACGAATATCGGAAGCAGGAATTAGCGTGAACAGCGGGTTGGCCTACGGTGTAGACGCATTTGCACACAAAACGGTACTTCAATATGGTGGAAAAACAGTTGCCGTGCTGGGTTCCGGAATTGATGTGATCTATCCGGCAAAAAACAGTAATCTGGCCCGGAATATAATTGAAAATGGTGGAGCTGTCATCACGGAATATCCACCGGGTACACCACCTGATGCGGTAAATTTTCCAGCAAGAAACCGAATTGTCAGCGGAATGAGTCATGGTGTGCTGGTTGTAGAAAGTGGAATTAAAGGAGGTAGTATGATCACAGCCCGATGTGCCCTTGATCAGAATCGGGAAGTGTTCGTTGTGCCCCATCAGCTGGATTATCCGCGCGGCGAGGGCTGCAACTACCTTATAAAGACTGGACAAGGAAAGTTGGTGCAAAAACTGGATGACATTCTGGATGAAGTATCAATATCATCGGATAATAATCAGTATCAGAGGGCGGAACCGCAATCAAAAAAATGGGAAAGTCTCCAGCTTAGCAGTGAATTGAAGAAAATCTGTGAACTACTAATTGAGAGTGAACTTCATATCGATCAAATCAGTGAAAAATCGGGAAAGCCTACCTATACATTATTACCACTGCTTCTTGATCTTGAAATGCAGGGGGCTGTCAGGCAAAAGGCCGGTAAATACTTCGAACTTATCTGAACGGAATAGTTTTCTCAGTGTGTAATCAATGCAGGTTTGATATAGCCTGGACAACGCAGGTTTTTTTAGCACGAATTATAGAGTTATTTTCAAAGAAGAAATTATGATACGAGTACACGACGTTATATTGTCAGAAGATATTGCAACTGCGCGATTCGCTTGTAACCTGAGCCGCTGTAAAGGTGCATGCTGTGTAGTGGGAGATGCAGGCGCACCCGTCAGCAAAGATGAAATTCCTGTGCTGAGAAAAGCATTTAAAGAATTAAAGGGCGAATTAGATCCCGAAGCAGTTCGGGTGGCAGAAGAAAAAGGAGTTGTACAGGGAAATGCAAAATCCGGTTATGAAATATCATGTATCGGTAGTGGTGAGTGTATTTTCGTCCAAAAAGATAAAGCCGGTGTGGCAACCTGTGCAATACAGAGCGCCTATTTTGAAGGCCGTTTTGTTTGGGAGAAACCAATCAGCTGCCATCTTTATCCGGTTCGGCTGAAGCACATCGCAGGTTTTGATTACGCAAATTTTGAATATATCCCCGAACTTTGCTCAGCCGGGTGCAGACGAGGTGAGGATGAAGGAATCTATCTTGCTGATTTCCTGAAAGACTCACTAATCAGACGATACGGAATCAAATGGTTCAACGACTTTTTAGAAGCATGCAAAGAAGTGCGAGAAGGAGTTAGGGAATAGATGCTTAAAACAGGCCAGAACATATCACAAAAGCAGAGTCTGCAACAGAAACTGTCTCCTCAGCAGATACAGTTTGTGAAATTACTGCAGCTGCCCACTCTTGGCCTTGAACAACGGGTAAAACAGGAGATGGAGACAAATCCGGTGCTAGAAGAAGCTGATCCTCTAATCGAGGAGAGAATTGATCTTGAAGACCCCGAATGGGAAGTGAAAAAAGAGAGGGATGAAGATGAACCGGAAATTGATCCCGTGGATCAGAATGAGGAGATAGATTGGGAATCGTTTCTGCATAATACGGAGTATGACGGAGTAAATTACTCCTACTCATCGGGGGATGAAGAGTGGCGGGATTTACCAAACCCGTACCACGAATCACTTCTCGAGGAGCTTGAACAACAGGTTTCTCTGCTCAATTTTAGTGATGAGGAGATGCTGATTTCAGATCAGATTCTTGGTTCGCTTGATGAAGACGGATACTTTCGACGGGATGCTGAAGCAGTGGTTGATAACATTGCATTTAATCATGGTGTGCTCGTTAAAAAAGAGCAGGTAGAATCTGTTCGAAAACGCATCCAAAGTCTTGATCCGCTCGGAATTGCTTCAAAAGATCTGCAGGATTGTTTGGTGTGCCAGGTAAAACACACTGACGGAGATCGAAGAATCAGAGAAATTGCTGCAGAACTGCTGGAAAATGAGTGGGATGCATTCGAAAAGAAACATTTTGAGAAACTAAAATCACGGCTTAACATTGATGATAATGACCTCAAGAGAGTTTTCTCTTTGGTAAAAAGCCTAAATCCTAGGCCGGGTGCTGTCATCAACAAGGATGAAGAAAACCGGCATTTTATCGAGCCCGATTTTGAGGTATGGTACGAACCCGCGGATGAAGATGATGTGAATGGTGATGGTGAGTTTGTAATAAGGTTGAATCAAAGAAATATGCCGCCTCTCAGAATTTCGCCTGAGTACAAACAAATGTGGGACAGTATGAAAAAGGGTAAAAAAAATGAGGATCCGCAGGCCAAAAAATTTATTAAAGAGAAAGTAGAGTCAGCTCAGTGGTTCATCGATTCTATTCGCCAGAGGCAGCAGACATTGATGAAGACAATGCGAACTATTGTTGCACTTCAGGAAGAGTTTTTTAAACACGGGGAAGGTTTACGGCCGATGATTCTTAAAGATGTAGCCGAGAAGATTGAGATGGATATTTCCACAGTATCACGTGTGGTGAACAGTAAATATGTGCAGACTCATTTTGGAGTGTTTGAATTGAAATACTTTTTCAGTGAAGGCCTTGAAACTGAAAGCGGTGAAGATGTATCCAGCCGTGAAGTAAAAAAAATACTTGAAGATGTGATTGCTAGTGAAAATAAAAGGAAACCATTAAGCGATCAGGCACTTACGGATATTCTCAAAGAGAAGGGATTTAAAGTAGCAAGACGTACTGTAAGTAAATATCGTGAGAGTTTAAATCTTCCAGTTGCCCGGTTGAGAAAACAGATTATTTAACAGTATTAAGGCAGGCTGAAAATCAACTGAACCGGCTCCATCAACCAGGGAGTAAACAGTAGAAAAACAACCGTAGCTACTATTAATACAGCGTGTAATATCACGGTAAAAGTGAGATACCAGACAGGATTTTTTTCTAACTGCCGGCTGCCATCAATTGCTGCGATATTAAAACTCATAAACCACACTACAAAGAAAAGAGCAGATAACGTTAGTATTACCGCAGATCCGTATCCAATCTCTATAAAGACTACTGCAAAAGCAGCTATCAAAATATTCAAAAGAAGAGGCCAGCAATAAAGATGCATTGCCTGGACAATTTGAGAGATTTTTTTATTGAGTATGAAAATCCAGAATATTGAGATTACATGAGTGGATAATGCCAGTAAAAAACCTGCTATAAACAGTATAAACTGCTCGTATCCGGCAAGAAACAGTTGAGGCAGGTAGAAAGTAAGTGCCGAAAATCCATTAAAACTGATCAGATATCCGGAAAGTACATGAAACAAGTGACCTGTGGCTACTGCATGTAAGATTATAATTACCAGGCCTGATGACTTACTTCGAACTCTGCCTTCAAACAGATCGGCAACAAAAAAACTGTGATTGAAATAGTAGCGCGCAGCAAATGAGAGAAAAAATGGCTGATATTTATAGTGAAGAATCAGCACAGCAAATAATGAAAAGAGTAAAATGATCTGCCAGTTTGCTTCCATTCCGGGAAGAGTTTCTGCTGGGAGGGGGAGATTGACGAGTTCCCCGTTGAGATGCGCTGAAATAAGTAGTGCAATATCGGGTTGATGTTCTAAAGTATCGAAAAACCAGTGAGACGGCACGATGACAATGCTCGTTTCATATCCGAGTGAGTTGTTCAGTACCTCCTCAAAATTTTGTACGCTATTTCGATGATTTTCGATGTCGGGACTGAAAAAGACAACTGGTGAAGTTAAATTTTCAGGGGAATCTTTTGCATCATAATAAACCGAAATGAACCCAAGAGTTTGCGGGAAGGATAACGGATTTGAAAGTCCGGATTGGTAATAGATCGGTTTATTCAGTTTCCGAGAAAGCGAATCAGCGGCAATTGAAAGTTGCCTCAAAAAATCCTCAGTGAAATCTGCGGGATATTTAGCAATGCTTACTGCAGCAACCCTGTCTCTCACAGCGGTTGAAAGCCCTCTGTAGTTCTGCTCAGTTCGGTTTATGAGTGCACTTTTTTCTTCTGATAATTCCCGTTTGGTAATAAATTTATTCCGGGAAGAGAGCAGTATGTAGAAATCCTGCAGAACGGCAGAATGTAACCTGGTAGGGTCAGCTATTTCAATCAGATCAATTCCAAGGCTGTTTGCAAACTGAAGCTGTTCGTTGGTTGGCAATGTATCGGCAGAACCTATGTGAATGGCAATCCGGTTGCCATTTCCATTATTTTCGTAATAATCCGATGTGGTACCGGGAATAAAAATCAGCCAGTAAAATAAAAGAGAAAGCAGTAGCTGCACAGTGGCTGTTTTTTATTTTTTTAGTTCAACAGTACGCTCTATGGCAAGTTTACGAGTCTCTTTGAATGTTGATAATACAATATTTGATCGTGTTCTGGTTACTCCGTCCCAGGTTTGAATCAGGGATAAAAATCTCTCTAAAGATTCGGTATTCTTAGTCCGCACTTTCAGAATATGTGATCCGTCTCCTGTAATGGAGTGGCATTCAAGTACTTCAGGATGGCTGGTGATCTTATCAATAAAATTTGGATATCGTTCTGAACTGTCAACTTCAACGAAGATAAATGCCGTAATGTCAAAATTGAATTTTTTTGCATCCAGAATAGCATTGTAGCTTGCAATAAGGCCTTTCTCTTCAAGCTTGCGCATCCGTTCAGACACAGATGGCACCGAAAGGTGAACAATGTCTGCAATGGTATTACGCTGGGCTCGTCCGTCTTTTTGTAGATGATTCAGAATTTTGATGTCGGTTTCGTCCAATTGATGTGTCATAATTATGTTCTTAAACCTAAAATTTCTAATTCATTTGAATATAAACTTTAATTTGTTAGGAATACAGAGTGCGAACAGAACTGTTTCAAGTTTTATTAAATCGAGGAGTGATGAGTGAAAAAGTATAAACTGTGGCTGAAAAAACTTTAAAGAGGGGAGAACTACTTGTATCTTTCCAAGCTGTAAACAAAAATTTTTGAGATCAGAAAAATCTATGCTCGATATTACTTTTATTCGCGAAAATGTTGCTCTTGTGAAGCAGGGAATGCTCAACAAGGGAGAGAAAAATACCGATGTTGTTGATCTTGTACTTCAAAGAGACGAAGAGTGGCGGGGTGTGGTAACTCAGCTCGACAGGCTGCGCGCTGAAGGAAATAAAAAAGCAAAGCAGATTGGTGAGTTGATGGGGCAGGGGAGAAAAGAGGAAGCCCAAAAACTGATTAAAGAAACTGGTGATAACAAGAAAGAAGTAAAAGAGCTTGAAAACCGGCTTACAACACTGCAGGAGGATCGAGATAATTTGCTCTATCAAATTCCGAATGTTCCGGATGAAAGTGTTCCTGTTGGCCATTCAGAAGATGACAATAAAATTTTTAAAACCTGGGGCGAACCTGCAAAAGCAGAATGGATGCAGCCTCACTGGGATCTCGCCGGCGAAAAACAATGGATCGATTTTGACCGCGGCTCAAAAGTATCGGGTGCCGGTTTCCCGTTTTATGTGGGGCAGATGGCGAGGCTTCAGCGGGCACTTATTAATTTTTTTCTGAACGAAGCTGTTACACATGGCTACACAGAGATTCAGCCCCCCTATTTTGTGAACGAAGATTCTGCTCGCGGTACTGGTCAGATTCCCGATAAAGAGGATATGATGTACACCATTCCGCGCGATGGCTTTTTTGCAATCCCCACAGCCGAAGTTCCTGTCACAAATTTTCATCGGGACGAAATCCTTTCGATGGATGAATTGCCGATCTACTACGCCGCTTACACCCCTTGCTGGCGTCGGGAAGCGGGAAGCTACGGTAAGGATGTTCGAGGACTGAACCGGCTCCACCAGTTTGATAAGGTGGAGTTGGTGAAATTTGTTCATCCTGATAACTCCGATAATGAGCTGGAAACTCTTCGCGAGTATGCTGAATCACTACTCGAAAAGCTGCATTTGCCATACCGAACCCTGTTGATGTGTACCGGTGATATGGGCTTTACCCAGACCAAAAAATATGACCTGGAAGTATGGAGCCCCGGCCAGCAGAGATGGTTAGAAGTGAGTTCCTGCTCCAACTTCGGCTCATTCCAGGCTCGACGGATGCAGCTGCGGTTTAAAAATGAGAAGGGCAAAACCGAAATGGTTCACACGCTTAATGGCAGCGGACTCGCACTTCCTCGTATTGTAGCTTCCATTTTGGAAACCTACCAGACAGAAAATGGAGATGTGAATGTACCTGATGTGCTTAAGCCGTTCATGAATATGGATAAACTATAATCCCATATTCATGGCAGGTTTGATTATCATTAATCAAGCGAAATTATCGGAAATAAGAGTCAATATCGATCGGTTCTGTATCACTTGTTAAATGCAGTGATTGCGATTTTTATGATTCTTTATTTGCTTCATGCAGATGCTGCCACCTTTTCTGAGTCTGTTGCACTTTTCACGGTAATCACGGTTGCCTTATTTACGATTTTTAGTTTTAAATCTGGTAAAGAGGATCATCAGGTATCTAAGCTTAACTTGATATTTGTGTTGACAGGCGGGACAATCGCTACAGCTGTTTTTTGGCTTCGAGCATGGTTACACCTACCCGGTGGACTTTACGTAGAACTTTTCTTTAACCTGTTTTTGTATGCTTTTTGGTGGCCTGGAGTTCTGTATGGTTTGTTAATCCGCCATCCGGGTGAGGGCTGGATGCCATCCTCAAAAAAATGCTTCTTCCAGTATTGCGGAGCAGGATTTATTGCCGGCCTGATTGGGTTTATTACAGCCTATTACCTATTTGAAAATCATCCGGATTTCATCTCAGCAGTTGAAGTATTATCGGGAGGATAGAGTCAAAATTCAGGCTACAGCGAATAACTCTTCCTCTTTGAAATTGAGAAGCTTTTCAAGTACTGGAGCCATCTCTTTTTCGTCCATAATGGAGGCTCGAAGTTTTTTGCCGTTACGGATGCCTTTTAGATACTGACCGTAGTGTTTTTTCATGATGATAACACCATAGCGTTCACCGTGGTGGGCAACGGAGAGGCGCAACTGTTCGGCGCAGAGTTCTAAGCGTTCGGAGATGGAAGCATCGGGCAGCAGTTCTCCGGTTTCAATGTAGTGGTGGGTCTGTTCGAAAATCCACGGATTGCCAATAGCACCACGGCCAATCATTACGCCGTCAACGCCGGTTTCATCGAACATTTTTTTTGCAAGCTGCGGTGTGGTAACATCCCCGTTACCAATGATGGGAATTTCGAGACCGGGTGTATCTTTTAGTTTTTTGAGCCATTCCCATC
>SLGA01000141.1 GCA_007123985.1 Balneolaceae bacterium
AACGGTTTCTGTTTCTCGGAGGCCCGACTGCCGGCCAGACGCCATCTACAGTGCCGTTAGTAACCAGGTTTCCGTTTACAATTGTCCCGGAGTGGAAATAAATGGTTTCATCAAATAACTCCATTTCCTGATAAAAAACAGAAGCTAAAAAGCGTGGATCTCTGTCCAGCACAAATTCTTCAAGTGACCATTCTCTTCCCGTTACTTCTCCTCTTGGTATTCTGCCTGAGCTTCCGTCCCGGAAATCAAATAATTCTACCATTTCGTACAGTACGTTAAAGTTTGAATTCCAAACTAAGGCCGGACCTTGTGGTAAAGATTGCTGAGAATATGCGTGAAACTTCTCCACACCATTGAATACTTCGCCAAAAATTGCTTCAGGCTGAGAATTCATACTCTCGTTGTCGAAGATTCTTCTGAAATTTTCTACCGGATCTGCAATCTGGTTAAACAACTGAAACGGTTCGTTGTTAATCAGCTCAACAGAAGCGTCATAGGCGATCTGCCAGTAGTCCATTTCCAGATTTTGCGGTATACCGAGTAATCCATCCATTTGCATGTTTCCAAAACGGGCAATACTCGCGGCATATAAAGCTGCCCTGCTCTGTAATAATAAAGCAGCACCCCTGTTTGCTCTTCCCGCCTGGCTGTGTGATGGCAAGTCATTTTTGATTTCTTCCATTTCACTTATGATAAAGTCATAAATCTCCTGTTCAGAGTTTCTGACCCGCATAATCTCTTCCGTTGGATCATCTAACGACTGTGGGCGGGTGATCAGAGGTACCCCACCATATCTTTTAACCATGCGAAAATACATGAAGGCTCTTAAGAACCGCACTTCAGCTTTTCTGTCCTGTACAAAACTCGGGGACAGATCAGATGTACCAAGGCGCTCAATTATTGTATTTGCACGCCGCATGTTTATCCATCTCCACTGTGCGAACAGACCAGGGACCGGGTTATCAACTCCGTTTATATCAAGCAGCGCAAAGTCAGAGAGTGGCCCCTGCCAGGCAGCAAACAACGTGTGTTCCGCACCGGCAACATTCGCTGCTGTTTGCCAAAATGCGATAAAACGGTCGTTGCCGGGGAAAACATTATTACCTATTTGAGCATTTGCGTACACATCGGTTATGTACGCATCAACCAAACGTTCATCAGCCCAAACCGCATCATCATTCAGGTTTCCTCGCGGGCTTTTATCTACGATGCTCTCACAGCTAACCAGTAGTGGCAAAATAAATACCACAATCAGCATGGCTGTAATGCTACGCAGATTCATCTTGGTATAAGATCTATCTTCAGCTTTCAAATTCATAACGTTGGTATCCTTACTTGTGTGACAATCTTTATTGATACTCATGATTATATCTCCAGGTTAAATCCAAATGTAAATGTTCGGACATTCGGGTAGACACCTCTTCCCGTTTGCGGAGCTTCCGGATCGAATGATCCACTGTAAATACCTAAGCGATCCCAGGTTATTAAGTTACTGCCGGAAACATATACTCTCAGGCTTCTTGCACCCAGCATTTGAACATAATTTCTTGGTATGCTGTATGAGAAGTTCAGGTTTTTAAGCCTCAGATAAGTTCCATCCTGCAGCCAGAAGTCTGACGTAAGGCTGTTGTTCGCATTTGCCCCCAAACCCGGATTTTCAATTGCCGGGAGCCGTGCATCGGGATTGATATTAACTGACGGATCATCCGGATCCGGCTGCCAGCGGTAGTTGTACTGATACAGATGAGGGGTACCATCATTATCGAAAGCACCTCTCGCGCGGCCTACCACGTTCAGGTTAAACTTTGAAGCTCCCTGGAATAATGCATTCAGGCCAAAACCTCTGTAATTTAAATCAATGGTAAAACCATAAGACATATCAGGGAAAGGGCCACGGCCGATATCAGTTTGATCACGGAACGTAATTTGGCCATCGCCATTCAGATCGACATACCTGATGTCACCCGGCCTGAGCGTTGCGTTACCAAATCCATCCTGATCTACGTCGTGGTTGTCAATCTCTTCCTGGCTCATGAAAATACCATCCGAGACATATCCAATCCATCTGTTAACGTAGTTTCCCTCTCTCTGAAAGAGTCTTCTTTCATCGGGATCATCAAAGTCAGGCTCTGCCCATCTTACATACTGTTCCCTTGAGTGAGAGAGGTTGGCAGATACTGAATATTGAAATCGGCCAATGTTGTTTTGGTGCGTTAACTCTATTTCATAGCCTCTGTCTTCTCTGGCATTGATATTCAGAGGCGGAAGGTTTGCACCAAATGTGGATGGAAATTCATCCAAAGCGGTACCAAAGATGTTATCGGTTAATCTGTGGAACAGGTTAACCTCTGCGGTTATCATATTGTCTAAAAAACCCATATTCAAACCAATGTTGTACGAAGTCATATCCAGCCAGGTCACATTTGGATTTGGCAATCCCTGTTCTGCTATACGTCGCACTACCTGATCATCAAACATGAAAATGTTATTTCTGATAATGTAGTCAGACAGGTATCTGTAAGCAGCAACACCTGTGTCGTCTCCGGTTTGGCTATACGAAGCTCTTAAGCGCAGTTCACTGATAAAGCCTACATCAAAAAACTGTTCGTTATGAATTGACCACGATCCTGATACACTTGGGAAAACGCCCCATCTTGAACCTGGCGCAAATTTATGCGTTGCATCGGCTCTGACCGTACTCTCTATCCTGTACCTGTTTTGGTATCCGTATCGTACACGGCCAACATAACTTACACGCGCACTTTCATTCCAAAAGTCGAAGTTATCTATACCTTCAATATCACCGGCGAACAAAAACGGCAGGTCAGGTGAAAGCGGATCAAGTCGGGAGGCGTCGAACCCTCTTCTGTACTGGTCTATATATTCTGCAAGCGCCAAACCTGAAACGCTGTGATCACCAAAAATACCTTCGTATCTGAGCGCTATAGAAGGATTGAGCCAGCGGTCTCTGAAATCACTTCTGTTAACTATGTTGATACCCCGGCCACCGCGGAAGATGTATTCATCATTTTCAGCATCATACTCAAATACTTCGAAGCTCTTGTTATTTGACCAAACTTCGTTGTTAATGAACCTGAAGTTAAGTCTTGCTTCAGCTTCCAGTCCGCTTACGCCGGGTATTTGATAGGTTGTTCCGATAGCACCTTCAATGCGCTCATTTACTGTTTCTGATAAACCTCTTACGTCACTATCAGACTCTGCTACCGGAGAGTTATTGCTAAAACCTGCGTACGCCGGACTTCCATCCGGGTTTACCGGATTAAAAAATGGCTGAGCCCTCATCAGTGATCCAAAAATTTCATCCATGCTTTCGCTCGTTCTGTCAACATTTTCTATTCTCCCTGACAGATTCATGAACACGCCTAAATTATCATTGATATTCGAATCAATATTAGCTCTCACGTTATATCTGGAGAAGTTATAGTCGCCTGACCGAAAGGCACTTTCCTGATCGAGAAAACCAGCCGATAAGAAATATGTAATGTTATCTGTACCACCACGGATACTACCACTTACCTGTCTTTGTGGGGCCCATGGCCTGAAAACCGCATCATACCAATCGTAGCTGGGAAGTTCGCCCGATCTGTATCTTTCAATCTCTTCTAAAGAAACCGTTGGATTTAAGCCACTGTTAATTTCACCTTCCCTGAACATTTCCAGGTATTGGGCGGCATTAACCGGAGTAACAAGCTGAGTTGGTTGTTCAAAACTGATATTTGATCTGATGCTGATTCTTGGCGCACCCTCTGTGCCACGTCTTGTAGTAACGAGAATAACACCGTTTCCAGCCCGTGCACCATAAATTGCGGCAGATGCGTCTTTAAGTACACTTATACTTTCAATGTCATCAGGATCGATTCTGTTAAATGGCATCTCAACACCATCCACCAAAACCAGTGGATTATCGTACCCTCTGATTCTCAGGTTTGATCCTCCTGATCCTGGCAATCCGGTTGTAGTTTTTGCCATAACACCGGGTACTCTACCGGGCAATAATTCTGTGGTGTTAGCTACTGAAACCTGGGTTAAGTCACGTGCAGAAACCTGACTGACCGAACCTGTCAAATCCCTTCTGGATACGCTGCCGTAACCAATTACAATTACTTCATCTCCTGTAACAACTCTGGACTGTAAAACAATATCCAGTACTTCTCTGTTTTCGATAGGAACCTCTAACGCCACATATCCTACATATGAAAATATCAGCGTATCAGATGGCGAGGGAACCATCATCTCAAAATTACCATCTACATCAGTGGTAGTTCCTCTTGTTGTTCCCTTTACCAAAATATTTACACCAGGAAGCGTTTCATTATCTGTGGCATCCCGTACTGTACCTGTAACCCTGAATTCTTCATTATCAGCACTGATAGCTTCATCAGATATATTGGCACTTTCAGGTTGTGCCTGAATATTAACTGGTGCCAATAAAAAAATTAATGCTATAGCACACAGTATTAAATACCAGCTATTGTCCATTGATTTTCGAAGTTCCATATAGTTGCCCATTTCCAGTTGAGTTAATCAAATAGAGTTTTTTACAGTCGGATCAACCCTTAGCTCGCATCTACTTTAGCAGCAGTATGTTCATCTAATGTTACCTGGTAAAAAACTTTCATTGAATCTTATTTTTGCGTTTTAATTAGCGTGGCTTCATTCCCACAAAAGCGCTTACAGATAAATGTTAACGCTAACATGAGTCAAAGTAACTTAGTTATCTATAATTGTCAAGACCTTTTTTCGGGTGATACATTTGCTCGGTAAGAATTCATTAAAATAACGGCTCAATGCACCAAATCGACGTTTTTGGCTAAGTCAGCTCCTGAAAAGTTGTCCCCGTGTATCCAGGCCAGTTTAAAAAAAGAGGAGAACATGATAGTGCTCTCCTCTTAATGATAGATCCGGAATTTTTATTCCAGTTTACAACTAATCATTCTTACTTAACCAACGTCATTTTTTTGGTTACAGACTGATTGTTAACATTCAATCTGTACAAATAAATTCCACTTGACAGGTTAGATGCATCAAAAGTTACGTTGTACTGTCCCTGCGGCCTTACCTCGTTCACTAAAACGGCTACCTGCCTGCCCAGCATATCGTAAACAGCCAGCTGAACATGACTATGATCAGGCACTGTGAAGCTGATAACAGTTGATGGGTTGAACGGATTCGGATAGTTCTGCCCCAGCTTTATGTCTCTTGGAATATCAAGATCCGGCTCTGTATTTACAGCGGAAGCATCAATAACGCATCTCACGTACTGACCCACACTTTTGGGTACTGCTTCACGCCTGATGCCTTGTCTGTCGAAACGCATAAGTCTTCTGAATGCCTCTGTCGCATCATCCGGATTTTCAAACGTAGACCACAAACCACCAAATGCATCGATGCTCGCAGGTGCTGAGAATGCACCACCTGCAAATCTTGCTCCGCCGGGCACTGCACCAAAGCCAAATTCATCTTCAGCTCCTAAATTATCTGGTCTCCACAGATCGGATACGGCTTTTAGTTTTCCGCCCACATTTTCTTCCTCTCCACCAAAAAGCTCCGGTTCATCGACTCGAAGGAGCTGGTCAGCCGGCATTCCGGCAGCTGTTTCCAGCGATTCAAAATCTTCCTGGGTTGGTATTCTCCAGTCTTCAGGACATAGTCCACGGGGATCAGTTGTTGCAAAATGATTGTAGAGCAACCCAAAATTTGCTTCATTCGCTGAGTCGTTCTGAAAATGGGACCATGCGCCTTCTGTGGTTTCACCCCATTCTTCTTCGTCTTGTACGTTCGGGATTGGCGTCCCGTCATTATAT
>SLGA01000151.1 GCA_007123985.1 Balneolaceae bacterium
GTATCTGCCTTCTTAGAATTTGAAAGGTTCGCAACATTTCCTGCTCATTATCTGATTGCCAACTTAGTTGGGTTTGGAACAGCTCAACATCAAAGCGAACATTAAAGTCATACACAGGTTCGGGTGTTCTGTAATCCCAGATGTAAACATGGGCAGGATTAGAGCGCTCACTTTCATTACCGTTTTCATCAACAGCAGTTACTGCATATCGATACTGCACTCCGGGCTCGGTATCTTCGTGCACAAAAAATGTTTGAAGTGGTGGAAGAAGTTCTTCGGTAATTCTGTGATACTCTTCTTCTTCTCCCCTTGCCTTATAAACATGGTACCCGGCAATATCGAGCTCTGTATTGGCTGCCCATGTTATTTCACTATGGTAATTCTCATTGGCTGATGCTCTCACTCTTCTTACCATTGAAGGCGGTACGTTATCACGGATCAAAATAGTAACGACTTCGCTTCTTTCTGATTGCTGCCCTGAATAATCCACAGCAGCAACCCAAAACTCATACTCTCTGTCTATATCGGGTACGGTTATATGTTTCCTGTATTCGTTTTGATTTGTGGTTCGCAGAAGAATTGCATCAGTAGCATCAACAGTCCGGTTCTTTTCCACGTCACGAAAGTAAGTTTGAAATCGTATCACGTTCTCGGTGGCCGGATCTTCTTCGAAAGTTGGATAGCTCCACTGCAGGCGTACTCTGCGCTCCTCATGATCGGCATCAATAGTTTGTGGCTGCATTGGGCGTTCAGGAATTAATCTTGATTCATGTTCAAGAATATCTCCGGTTGGCCTGATCAAATCATCAACTATCTCTATTCTATAAGCCACATTTTCACCAATTGGTGCATTTTGATCAATATAAGACCTGCCTAAAAGCCGGGCGAGATTTGGCAGGGTGGCATTTATAATAGCATTTTCATCCGTCTGTGCTCTTAGTATCAAAAAAGTTCGCTGAGCATCTTCTATCTCCATACTCTCCTGTATGAAGTTAAATTCATCGCCCAGCTGCTGCTGTAACTGGTATCCATTTTGAACCGGGTAAAATGGCTCTTCTGTGAGTTGCTCCCAATCACCGCCATTTACACTGCGATACACATGAAAACCATGCGACAACGGAATAGCATAATCATGAAAAATATAGGCTTTACCATCTTCCCTTGCCAAAACATCGATATCAGCATCATCGATATTTTGAGAATTACTTATTCCAGGAAATAACAAAATAGAAAACACAATTGCTGTAAATAATATCCTAAGTAAGTGAATCATATAAGTTAAAATTAAAATGGTGTTAGAAATGGCTGAAGAATGAAAGTGGGTGGTGCATATATATCATTTTCCGTTATGTTGACGGTTCTAACTCTTGTCAAACCGGCTCCATTTTTAATTCGCACTGCAACTCTCAAGCCGGTCAATTCAAGATCACCCGGGATAACAGCAGAGATTCCACTTTCACTGAATGTTCCATGCCGTACACCGGTGTGATTTTGTATCTCAACTTTATCTGTTACAGGAACCAGATATGACTGAAAAGTGCCGGCCTGTAACGAACCCTGAAAAGAAGTCTGACCAACCCAAAGTTCTACTTTGGAAATACCCGACTCAGGGTCGGATATATTTCCAATCTCAGCATCAACCCTTCGGGTGGTCGAATTTACACTGATGCTTATGTCTGGAATAACGGGTGGTGTAGTGTCGAGATTAAATGGCCCGGTAGCCCTCACTGTCGATGGCATACCTTTGGTATTTACACTCCTGTAACGAATGTAAAGATTTTCTCCTACGGGTAGATTTTCTGTTGGTATCGATAAATAGTTCGTCGTCTCATTTATCTCTGCCGGTCTTGGGGATTGTATAAACATTACAAAATCGGATATGGATGGTGAAGCATCGTAAGTGCCACTCAAAATCTGCGACCTTGTAAGATTCCACTCTTTATCTATACTGTTTCCTTGTGGAAAGCTTCGAACATCGTTGCTTTCAGGAGAAGTTCCAATTGCATATTGAATACCTGACAGATCCGATTCCGGATCAAACGGCACATCGATCATATAAAGTTTTACATCCGTTCCATTAACTTTGGCCTGTAGTTTTCCGGAATTGGGCCTTGTTGCATCTATAGATTGATGCGGACCGAATGTGTAGATTTCTCCTACATTACCTGCATTATCTACCGGACGAACATGCAGATAAACATCACGCTGAAATGAATCCAATACAGGAGCATTTGTTTGTCCGAAACGAAAATCGTCTTCCTCCCCTTCAATAATAAGTATCCCTTCTTCGTGGATGTCATAGGCACCGGAATCAAACAAATTATCCGGGGGCGATGAACTGCGAGACAGCACGTATTGGTAGTGCATCAGCCCTGAAACATCCTCTTCAACTGTAAATTGTGTGTACTGTACAGCAGGGTCTCCATAAGTATTTGTCCATGATTGAATCTGGCTGAATGTGGGATTAAACTCAGGAACTGTTTCAATCAATGGATAGACAACTGTACTGCTGCTGCCACCAAAAAACGGATGATTGAGATTATCCATCATAATGGCTCCCATAAACTGTAGTTCCACGTTGTGGGGTACAGTGTCATCATACACAAGTGGTGCATCTAAGGTAGTTTCCGGGCTCCATTGACCCATATTGTTCTCAACTCGTGCATTTATGTAATATTCATCACCCGGTGTCATATTCAATGGCAAAGTTGGCCCCTGCATTTCTTCAGCCGGTATATTGCTGTTTGTTCTCCTTTGCCCCTGCAATTGGGTCCACTCTGTGATATTGTCGAGCCCGGGCTCTGTACCAACCGAATATTCAAACCGGGCAATTCCAACTTCCGGGTCGTTACCCTGTATCAACAAATTCACATTAGTTGAGCTCGATGTCCAATATCGTTTCTCTCCATTAACCGTAGTGCTATTATACTCCGGCAAAACAATAACCGGCGCATCAGGCGGGCTGGTTTCTTCTGGCAGAACTTGCGTTCCCGGAGCAGTAGTGCTACCTCCCTCATCAACATCAACAGAAAACGTTGCCCTTCTTATTGCTGTATTTCCCCCAGAGCCGCGTACACGAACACCAAAGTTTACGTTAGTAGTTCTCGTGCCAAAATTGTTTGCAAATAATGTATGATCCATTCGATTGCCAACACTGAGATACCGGTCTTGTGCTCCATATATATCAGTACTGCCCGCCCCTATAGCTCTGTAATCGTATTGAATACTATTTTCAATGATATCAACCGGGTGTGTTGCTGTCCATTCAACCTGAGTTTCGTTGAAAAATGTACCATCCTGCCTGTTTGGATTTACAACAATATCTGTAATTTGCGGAGGTAATAAAGACTGTGCAATTTGATCTCGCTGGTTAATATAGCTCTGTAGGTTCGTGCTTATCTCGCCATCCACATCATCAAGAGCACCCCGCCAATCCAGGTAGTTATCAATGAGGTTGTACAAAATACCGCCAAGATTGGATTTGGTAGTGAAGAACTGATCGAGCAGAATGGTAAAGTTTGCGGCCGTTTCAAATGTTTCAATTTTACTATCGCGGTAAACTGCCCATACCTCCTGCAGCATTCTTTGGTTCATTGCATTAATGTATGCAGAGAGGCCGGCACGATTCATTTCGATCCAGAAATTTGTAAATGCATCTCTATACTCATTTCCTAAACTGGCCGGTGAATCGGAGAATGGGTGAGTTACCCTGCTGTACAAATCAGAAACATGACTTGAAGCAGAGGGTGACTGAAGGGTGGTTCTTGTATCTTCTTCATCTGCAAGAATACTTACAAACTGTATTAACTGAACAAATTGCCTGCTAAAATTATTGGCTGAATTAGTTGCATGATTACTACCAACCATGTTAGCACCGTTAATCGAAGCTATATATGAACCTCTTAGATTATTTATCGTTGTTTGTAGTGTTGGTTCAAGGTTTGTGATCTCACTTCTTAGCCCGGTGGCCCACTCACGCTTTGCTAAAATTTCATTTCCTAAGGCTGCAAAAAATTGATCGAATTGCTCCATCAATAATGCGTTTAACGCCATCCACCCAACAATATCCATCTCTCCGAAAAACCCTGATTCAGCTTTCAATAGACCGTCAAGCGACTCCAGATTCGATGAAATATCACTTATGTTTTGGATAAACTGCTCATTAAGCAAACTTAATTGTTCAGAATATTCGCCAACACTTTGCTGCTGCTGACCTGCCTGATTTTCATCAATTGCAAAATCCACTCCCGATTCTGCATTGGTTGAAGGTTCCGGTTGGTTCACATACTGCACCGGACTTTCCTCTAAGCCCATCATCATATTATCAAATGCTATTTCAGCCTGTTCAGTGTACTCAACAGCAACCAAAATATCGTCAACAACAATATCGCTCCAGCTAGATAGAGTTTGATTCAGAACAATCGCATATACCTCAAGAGCACCCTTTAAATTACTGGCATTCATGTTACTTGGTATCCAGGGACTTTCCGAGCGCATTACATCCATCACAGACGTAAATATTTGCGGTATTTGAAATGACATACTTGGCGAGTAATAAGCTCCCATTGCTGTCTGAATCTGACTAACCCAGGCATTTCGCTGTGGAAAAGGAAGATCATAAAATGCTATTCCCGCATCTCTATATGTTTGAACCCCCGGAGTAAGTGCTGCAAGCGGTATTTGTTCCGGCATGGTTATATCATCAACTGCCTGAAGGGCTTCTGCAAGTAGCTGAGCAATATGTTCTTCAAACTGTTCTTGCTGGGCTTTTGCCTGGTCAACCAGATCAACATGATCTCCCTTACCCCTTCCATAATCGAGGCCGTCACTGTCGGAATAGGATGCCCACCCGTGGCCGCAGCTTGTTTTCAGTAAAACCCTCCCGCAACCATAAGCAGATGCAAAAAACTCGTAGCCTCCGCCTTGCTTTGTTACAAAAATGGCCTTCGCTTCCGCATCAACAGATACCAATCCTTTCAACACCTTAGCTTCAACGTCAACAATACCATATGCACCAAATGGGAATTGATAATCTTCATCCTGCATTATCCATATAGCTCCGGTAAGACTTGCCTTAAAATCTATAATCTTTATATCAAACCCGACAGACAAAGTAGCTTCAAACATAAAACCGGGATTTCCAGCCATCAGGGTTGCGTCGCCGTTTAGATATCTGAAAACTGTAAATTCTACATTACCAATCACACCCCATACCCTATTCCCTTCCTCCCCGGCAAGGAAAAACTCCACGTCACCTGAACCATCAATGATTAAGGGTATACAAACGGTTATATCAATGCCAACTATAATTGCAAATGGGTCGCGCATGATAGAGGCTGATAACGTTCCGCTGATATTCGTGCTTGCGATTGAATCCTCACCATCCATTCCCAGAACACTCGCCCGGGCATCCATATAAAAGCTTTGATTGGTAATTTGGAAAAAGGTTGAACCTTCAAGAATTGCTGCACCGCCTCCACCACCAAGACTTACTGATGCAAAAAGCATCACAGCAAAATCAGCCTCTCCCTGGATCGATGCAGCATCCTCATCTACTAATGTATGTACATCGCTACGGCTCATTGCATTGTGTACCATGGCAAGATCATCCTGCACCGGCCTGTAGAAAAAGCCGCCACCGGCACCGGTAAGATTAATTACCCCCGGAACAATTGGTATGCCTGCATCAGATTGAACTGCTACAAACAGACCATAACTGACCTGCCCTCCAATGGTTGAAAATTTCCCTGCAACTACAGCATCAATGGA
>SLGA01000168.1 GCA_007123985.1 Balneolaceae bacterium
CCTAAAAAACCCAAGATATGAAAGATTTTTTGAGCACGCTCGGCATTGAAAAGATTAATGCAGGCACCTCTACCGGACAAGACTATTTAAAAACAGACTCATCAGAAATTATCACCAGCTTTACCCCAACCGATGGCACTGAAATTGCCCGGGTTGTTTGCACAACTCGAAGTGAGTATGATGCAGTAGTTGAAAAATCACAGGAAGCGTTTAACGAGTGGCGAATGATGCCGGCCCCGCAAAGAGGGGAGATTGTGCGGCAGATCGGGCTTAAACTTCGGGAATATAAAGAACCACTGGGAAAGCTTGTTTCGTATGAAATGGGTAAGATTTACCAGGAAGGGCTGGGAGAAGTACAGGAGATGATTGATATCTGTGATTTTGCTGTTGGTTTGTCGAGGCAGCTCTACGGGCTAACCATGCACTCTGAGCGCCCGCAGCACAGAATGTACGAGCAGTGGCACCCGCTGGGCCCTGTTGGTGTGATCTCCGCGTTTAACTTTCCGGTAGCAGTGTATAGCTGGAACGCCATGATTGCCGCCGTTTGTGGTGATACCGTGATCTGGAAAGGCTCAGAAAAAACGCCTCTCTGTGGTATTGCAGTTCAGAACATTGTAGCTGAAGTTCTGAAAGAGAATAATTTGCCGGAAGGTATTTTTGGATTGATTACCGGCGGACGTGAAGTTGGAGAGTGGCTCACATCAGATGATCGAATTCCGCTGATTTCAGCAACAGGATCTATACGTATGGGCAAACAGGTGGCACAGGTAGTTGGCGCCCGCCTCGGTAAAACCATTCTTGAACTTGGCGGCAATAACGCTATTATTATCAGTAAAGATGCTGATCTGGAAATGGCCATCCGTGCTGTAGTATTCGGCGCTGTGGGAACTGCCGGTCAGCGTTGCACAAGCACCCGGCGCCTTATCATACATGAATCTGTTTATGAAGAAATAAAACAGAGATTGCTCACCATCTACAAGAGTATTCGCATCGGTGACCCGCTGGATTCAAAAACACTGGTTGGCCCGCTTATAGATCAGGATGCTGTTGATATGATGCAGAAAGCACTGGAAAAAGTGAAAGCAGAGGGTGGGAGCATTGTTAGTGGAGGCCGTGTACTTGAAAATATGGAAGGCCATTATGTGGAACCGGCTATTTGTGAAGTGGAAAACCACTACGAAATTGTACAGGATGAAACCTTTGCTCCGATTCTTTATCTGATTAAATACAAAACATTGGATGAAGCGATTGCATATCACAATGGGGTACGGCAGGGGTTAAGTTCTTCCATGTTTACGCTAAATATGCGTGAAGCAGAAACATTTTTAAGCCATAAGGGATCGGATTGCGGAATTGCAAATATCAACATCGGTACCAGCGGTGCGGAAATTGGCGGAGCATTTGGCGGGGAAAAAGAGACGGGTGGCGGACGTGAATCAGGTTCCGATGCATGGAAAGCTTACATGCGCCGCCAGACCAATACCATCAACTGGGGCGATGAACTTCCGCTTGCCCAGGGTATTGAATTTGATGTATGAAAATAAACAACCTTCGAGAGTGCTTCACCTCGAAGGTTGTGATGTGGTGATATTATTTTAGTTTGAAAACCGGTGATGGGCTTAACTCCGCCACGATTGAAGGTCTTTCAGACGCTTCAATGTGGCTTTATCTTGTCAATTATCCGAAAACTCTCCGGACCGTATTGGAAGAGTAAATCGAGCAGGCAACAGTGCGGTTCAAAACCATCAAAATGCTGGCGGTAAACGGGGTGATTGAACGAGATTTTACTACGATTTTTTCCTTGCCACTGATAATGTCTGGCATCATGCTCCTGGTAATATTTGGTGGCATTCAATTTTCCAGCGAGAAGATCGGGATTTGAATGGTACACATCGAGATCACTTGCTAAAATCTCAAAAAGCGGATCTTCAATTTCCAAAAAACGAAATAATCGTTTTCTGAGAAAGAGGTTCAGATGCAGTAAAAATTCGTAATCTTTTGCCGATTTAAAATCGGCTTTTATCTCCGGTTCATAAAAATCGAAGTAAACGCTGTTCCTGTAATTATACTCGAGGGAGCGTAAAATTTGATCTATCCAGTTTGTGTTGTGATCGATTCTAACTTTATTAATTGGTTTCCCGCGGTCTTCAGCAACAACAGGTACATGAATGTATTGTGTACCATCCGGTGTGCGGATTTTTGCCCTGTGTGTGCGTCCTTTTCTCGACCAGTTCTCCGTATTCTGAAGAACAACTTTATCTGATTTTAGTAGAGTTGCGAGATCGTAAAGATCCGGTATAAATACCGGTTGCAGGATTGAAAGTATCACGATACCGGCTTGGATTCAGGATCTTCACCAAAATATTTCAGAATTCCGTAAAGAATCAACAATCCGGCAATAATGCCCCAAATTGGGTGTATCCAATCGAATGCTGCCGGGAGTTCACCCACAATCAAAGCCACTACTGCTATTACCAATGCGTATGGTAGCTGAGTACGTACATGATCGATCAAATCACAGGCAGAGGACATGGAGCTGAGTACGGTTGTATCGGATATTGGAGAGCAGTGATCACCAAAAACCGCACCAGCCATCACAGAGCTGATCGATCCGAGTAAAATTCCGTAGTGCTCGCCACCCGCAAAGCCTACCCCGGCACCCATCGAAATAGCGAGAGGAACCACTACCGGGAATAAAATTGCCATGGTTCCCCACGAGGTGCCTGTAGAGAATGCGGTTACAGCCGCAATAAAGAATACAAGTCCTGGAAGCAGGGCTAGCGGCAGGCTGTCTTCAAGGAGAGAGGAAAGATATGCACCCGTGCCAATTTCTCCGGTGATACCTCCAAGACCCCACGCAAGAATTAAAATAATAACAGCCATCAGCATAGATTGCATACCGCCCACCCACGATTCGAGTGCTTGGTTCATGGTTAGTATCCGCTGAAATACAGCCAGTGCAATAGCAACGGCACACCCCGTAAAGGATGCCCACAGAAGTGCAGCAAAGGGATCTGCATTACCAATAATGTTCCTCAGCCCGCTCTCTCCGGGTTCAAGAGCTGATGCACCGGTTGTGTATAGGCTATACATTGCAACAATAATTACTGATAGTACCGGTAATGCTGCATTATACCACTTCTTGGGTTTGCCTTCGATGGGCTGAAGCTGTTCGAGGCTGGTATCGGCTGCCGGCATGGAGCCCGGCCGTATTACTCCGCCACCGCTATAAGCCCGCCTTTCTGCAGTGAGCATCGGTCCAAACTCTTTTCGCATAACGATGGTCATCAAAACAAAAGCAAGTGCCAGGATTGGATAAAAAAGGTAGGGGATGGAGTGGAGGAAGATGATAAAGGCGTTGTCGGCTCCGGCCTGCAATTGTGTGGCAAGTGCAACATCAGAGGTGCTTTCTGCGAGTGCACTGAGTGAATTCTGAATTTGTGTGATTTCAAACCCGATCCAGGTGGTGATTACCGCACTAACTGCCAGAGGAGCTGCAGTAGAATCAACAATATAGGCTAGCTTTTCACGGGAAATATTGAGGCGGTCGGTCATAGGCCGCAGTGCATTACCGCGAATAAGTGTATTGGCGTAATCATCAAAAAAAATGAAAAAAGCAGAGAACCAGGAAAAAAGCTGCCCGCGTTTACGGGTAGTTGCAAATTTTTTGAGGACATCCACAATTCCCTGCGTGCCACCGCTGCGCGACATCACCCCAACCATACCTCCTAGAAGAAGGCTGAATACAATGATTGCGATGTGATCAGCATCAACAAGTGCATCAATCATCACTTCGAGCGATTGAGTTGTACCGGCTATTGGATTAAACCCAACAAGAAAGAGTGCGCCAACCCAAATACCGGCAAAAAGTGAAAGAATAACTTCACGGGTGATGAGTGCCAGACCAATCGCCACCAGTGGGGGAATCAAACTGATCCATGTTCCATACACACCGGCTGAATCTGGTGATGCGTCTGCAAAAGCAAACAGATCAAACCACCCGGCAACCAAAAAAAGAAGTGTAGTGATCAGCGCAGTATAGAGGTACTTCTTCATAAATGTATTTCGTTGAATTGTGAAAACAATCACCTGAAAATACAAGCATTGCAATTAAATACAATCCTAAAATTCAGGCAGATTAAGGTATCCTGGGTATTCGCATTCGTATCAAAGTTTGGAATGAGTTATTTTGATGAAACTGAACTGCCAATCAACCCATATTGAATTGACTAAGGGAAACCGATCACATCGAAAGCATGCACGCCTTAGAAATCGGCTGGCTGATACGATTGCCGAAAAAGGAATTCATGATGAAGCTGTTTTGATGGCAGTACGATCAATTCCACGCCATATTTTTATTGATACTGCCCTCACAAACCGTGCATATGATGACCGTGCTCTGCCAATAGGTTGCGGGCAAACCATCTCTCAACCCTATACGGTTGCTGCACAAACGCAATTGTTGGAAATCAAGAGGGGTGATAAAGTTCTGGAGATTGGCACGGGTTCAGGGTATCAGGCGTCGATATTATGCCACATGGGTGCCGATGTTTACAGTGTAGAGCGCCATGAAGAGCTCTATCATAAAGCCCGTGAGATTCTGCAGGAACTGGGATACAGGCCTACGCTGAAGCTTGGCGACGGTACCAAAGGGTGGAGTGCATACGCACCCTATGATGGAATTGTAGTAACAGCAGGTGCTCCCGTGGTGCCTGATGATCTGATAAAACAACTGAATATTGGTGGCAGACTCGTAGTACCCGTAGGGAGTAAAGAGAGCCAGATGATGGTTAGAATTACACGGGTTTCAGAAGATAGCTATGAGGAGGAGCAGCTACAGCAGTTCAAATTTGTGCCTTTGATTGGAGAAAAAGGGTGGGATTGAGTTAGTACAGTATGGTTTATAGAAAAGTAACTTTTATTTGAGGTAATCAGGATCTTCCGGCAAATTCAACATGCCCGTTACTGTAAACCCTGAATTTTGAATTGCCTCCAATAAAGTGGAGAAGCAGATACTCCTCAAAAATTTCAGCTTCAATATCTTTTCTAAACCCGGCATAAAAAACAGGCTCAGGTGCTGCACTGGTAATTCCTTCAACACTTTGAAACAGACTGCCGCTTGCATATCCGTTCAGCAGTTTGTCTGTACGAAGTATAGCAATGGAAAAATCCATACTGGACAATTCATGGAATGCTTTCAGTTCATAACCATACAGAACCATTAATGGATCAAGGTCAGTATGGCCTGTCATTGAAATACCATTTCTCCAGGAATCGAGCCATTTTGATGCATCAAGGGTATCAGCAACAACCATTATTTCGTATGGGCTGGCCGGCTGTGAAGCTTGGATATTTTGTTCACGGGTTACGAATTTGGCCCTTGGATCAGATGATTTTGCAACATGAATTAATCCATTGTAAAACAGATTTACAAGGGGCTCGGGAATTTCTAGCGTATTAGGATGATGTTTGTAAATATGCCGAAGAGCCAGTTTTTTTGCACTTGTTTGATATTGTGCTTTTGTTTCAGGCGATAGGTTGCCTTCATTAGCAGGGATAATCAATTCACCATTCTCCCAATTGATGGGGTTAAAGCTTCCGGGCCCTGTTGTAACAGATTCACAACCAATAGAGATGATTGCAAGGAAAAGCATTAAAGATAGCTTATTATATTTATTAAACATGATGTATGATTTTATCATATAAATATCACGATGTTCTTTTTTAAAAATAGCAAAACTCTCCGTTTCATGAACTTTAGAA